>DASRBU010000303.1:0-10545 GCA_035653475.1 Candidatus Dormiibacterota bacterium
GAGACACCGAGCATGCGCGCCGCCTGGCTGACCGAGCCCCGAACCACGAAGGCGCCGTGCTCCTCCAGGTAACGCGCCACCTGGACGCGGTCGTTGCGATCCAGCTGGCCGACCGCCTTGTTCGTACGCCGGAGCGCCTCCGCCATCAGCTCGGCCATCAAGTTGCGAACCCCTCCTGGGCGAATCGGCGCCTGCTTTCGTCCCCGCGAGTCGTCGAGGAGATAGGAGGTCTGTTCGTGCAGGGCCCGGGCCAGGCTGAGATCGATGTTGATGCCGAGGACGGTGACCGGGTGTCCGTCGGCGTCGCGGAAGAAGATCGTCGTCGAGCGCATCGGCCGCCCGTCTGTGGTGTGGCTCCGATAGCCGATGACCACGTCCCGTCGGGGGTCCTCGGCGGCCATGTCGTACAGCTCGGTGTCGGACAGCGAATCGCCGGGCCGGCGGCCCGTGACGTGGCCGTTGGCGATGGCGACGATAGAGCGCTCGGGCCTGGTGAGGTCGTGCAGGACCACCTCGCAGTAGGGACCGAAGGTGGCGGCGATCGCCTCCACGACCTTGGTCAGCATGGTGAGCTCTCGCGTCCGGGACATCGGACGCTAACACTCTATTCATGCTTTAACGAATTGTCAAGGCACGTCCCGACCGCACCGATCACGGCTGGCCGCCGGGAGGTGCGCGGAGCCGGCGGGGCCGGCGTCGGGACCGATCGCCCCGGCTCAATCCACGCCGGGACGGTCAGTCGCCGACCTCCAGCCGGGCCGGCCCGGCGAGGAAGCGGGGGACATCCGCGGCCCTCGCCTCCAGCTCGCGAACCAGGTGCAGGGCCAGTCGGGCGCCCGGCTCGACCGGGATCACCGCCTGGCCACCTCGCCGCGCCCCCGACGCCAGGTCCCTACCGCGCGGCCGGCGGTCGGCACCACGCGCCGGATGAACCCGTCCCCGGTCCAGACCCGGCGCCGGAAGGCGGTGTCGAGCGCCGGGTCGCGCCGGCGACACCCGATAGGTAGGGGGTCCCCGCGATCGAGCAGCACGTAGGTCGCCCGGCCCTGCTCGCCTTCAGGGCCATGGAGACCAGCCCCGCAGAGCGGCGTGGAGGACCAGGTGCACGGCCGCCTGCGTGGCGGGATGTCCACGACCACCCCTGTCCGGCCAGCCGCCGGGCCGGCTCCTCCCGGGCGAGGGGACCTGGCTCGGCCACGGCCTGGGGGATGGCCTCCAGGCTCCGCTCCAGGAGACGATCGTCCAACCCCAGCCGCTGGCGCCGCCGGCGCTCCCCGGCGGCCGCCGGAAGGTCGGGGCCTCCCGCTCCTTTCCTGGCCCAGCGCGGCCGGGGCGGAGCGGTCGCCGGGCCGCCGTCGCGCTACGATCCCCGGCTCGCGACCAGGGGTTCGTCCACCCCCGTCCGCCCCTCCGGCGCGGCCGGCGCCGTCCTCTCCCCGCCGGGGCGCTGCAGGCCCCGGAGCGCCGCCGACAGGGCCAGCTCCCAGCGCCGCCCCGCGGTCTCCGGCTCGCCGAGCCAGCCCTTGAGCTCCAGGCCGGCCAGGCCGTCGACCAGCCCGAAGAGCATCAGGGCCACGTCCTCCGGGTCGGCCCGGACGATCACGCCCGCCTCCAGGCAGCGCCGGACCGCCGAGACCAGGACCTGGAAGGTGGCCAGCGCCTCCTCGCAGTCCTCGACAGGGAGGTCGAGCCCGGGGAAGGGGGAGCGGAACATCAGGTCGTACAGGTGGGGGTTGGCCAGGGCGTTGGCGCGGAAGGCCCGGCCCAGCGCCAGCAGGTCGGCCCCCGGCTCGTCCGTCTGCGGCAGCTCGGCGAAGCGGCGGGCGAGGCGGCGGAAGCCCTCCACGAACATGGCCCGGAGCAGACCGGGCTTGTCACCGAACAGGCTGTAGACGGCCGACGAGGAGGTGCCCGCCCGCTCCGCCAGGCGGCGGGTGGTGAGCGCGGCCGGCCCCTCGGCGGCGAGCAGGCGGCCGCCCTCGTCCAGGAGCCGGAGGCGCAGGGTCTCGTCGTGAGTTCGCGGTCTCGGCACTTGACCCAGGATACCGAAACGTTGTTTTATAACGATGTTTCATAACGATGATTTGGAAGGAGGAGGCATGGCCACCGTGTTCCCCGGTCGCTACACCGCCGCCATCGAGGGCGGCTTCGTCGTCTTCCTGATCGGCATGCGCCTCAACCGGCCCTGGAAGGTGCACCGCTGGCTGCCCGTGTTCATGGCCATGGGCCCGATGCTGGCCCGCCTCGGCCGGGACCCCTCCAGGGGCTTGCTCGGCTACCGGGTCCTGCCCGGCCTGCGCACCGTCACCGTGCTCCAGTACTGGCGGAGCTTCGAGGACCTGGAGCGCTTTGCCCGCTCCCAGGACGACCCCCACCGGTCCGCCTGGCGACGCTTCAACCGGACCGTGGGCGGCAGCGGCGACGTCGGCATCTGGCACGAGACCTTCCAGGTGGCGCCCGGGGGCTACGAGTGCATCTACGTCGACATGCCCCGCTACGGCCTGGCCGCGGCCACGACCCACGTCCCGGTGGCGAAGCGGGGACAGTCGGCCGCCCGCCGGATCGGGGCCACAGGCGAGGATCGGCCGGCCGAGCCGGTCCCTCCGGCCGCCTGATGCCCCGGCCGCGCCCCAGGCGCGACCCCGCGGCCGGCGGTGACGGCCAGCTCCTGGGGGCGCCCGGGCCGGCGGCGCCTACTTCACGAACAGGCTGCCCCGCGCCTGCAGGCCGGCCAGGAGCAGGATCACGGCCACGAAGATGTACTGGTAGAGGGAGGGGAGGGCCAGGAGCACGATCATGTCGTTGATCACCCCGATGGTGAGGGCGCCCAGGGCGGCGCCCACCACCGTGCCCCGGCCGCCGGTGAAGGGGATGCCGCCCAGGATCACGGCCGCGATCGCCTCCAGGGAGTAGCCCTGGCCGGTGAGCGGGTAGATCGAGTTCTGCCAGGCGGTGATCATCACCCCGCCCAGGGCCGCGAGCAGCCCGGAGACGGCGAAGACGCCGACCTTGAGCAGCGGCGTGCGCAGTCCCACCGCCCGGGCCGCCTCCTCGCTGGACCCGGTCGCCTTGAGCCAGCCGCCCAAGGGCGTGTAGGAGACGACCACCTGGGCCAGGACGACCACGATCAGGGCCACCACGATCAGGTGGGAGACGCCGAACGACTCGCCGGCGATGCCGGCAAAGCCGAAGGGCCGGGGCGGCGTGACCGCATCGGGGTTGATGTAGTTGCCCCCGTTGAAGAGCAGCGCGATGCCCCGGAAGCCCCAGTAGGTCCCCAGGGTCACGATGAAGGAGGGGATGCGCACCCGGGAGACCAGGAGCCCGGCCACCACCCCGATGGCCGCCCCCGTCCCCAGGGTCGCGACCACGGCCGGCACCGTCGCCCAGCGGTGGAAGACGTAGAGCCAGGCCACCAGCATGCCCGAGGCGGCGAGGACGCTCTCCACCCCCAGGTCGATCATGCCGACCATGATCACCAGGGCCTCGCCCACCGCCAGCACCACCAGGAAGCTGGTGCTGGTGAGCAGGGCGGCGGCGTTGCCGGGGGAGAGGAAGGAGGGCGAGACCAGCCCGGAGATGACCACGGCCGCGGCCAGGAAGGCGATCGGACGGCGGACGCTGCCGGGCCGGCCCGAGACCCGCCGTCCCCAGCGCCGCGTCAGCTCCCGCCAGCCCCCGGCGCGCTCGACCTCGACCCCGTTGGCCTCCATCCCCATCCCTAGAACATCTCGTGGACCAGGTCGGCCACCTGGAGCCCGCGGTTCTCCAGCACGCGGCGGATGCGGCCATGGTAGAAGACCACGATCCGGTCCGCCACCCCCAGCACGTCCTCGAGCCGGTGGCTGACCAGCAGCACGGTCTTCCCGTGCTCCCTCAGCTCGCGGATCAGGCGCAGGACCTCCTCGACCTTGCCCACCGAGATGGCCGCCGTGGGCTCGTCCATGATGACCACGTCGCGGTCGAAGAGGAGCGCCCGGGCGATGGCCACCGACTGCTGCTCGCCGCCCGAGAGCTCGCTCAGCACGTCGTCGGGGCGGATGCCGGTGTTCAGCTCACGCAGCACCCGCTCCGCCCGGGCCCGCATCTGCCGGCGGTGGCTGAACAGGCCCAGGACCCGTGGCTCCTCGCCCAGGAAGAGGTTCTCCCACACGGTCAGGTCGGGGGCCAGCCGCAGGTCCTGGTAGACCATCTCGATCCGGAGCCTCCGACGCGCCACCCGCGGAGAGCCGAGCGACACCTCCCGTCCTCGGTGGAGGAGCCGGCCCGCGTCGGGTCGGTGGAAGCCGGCGAGCAGGGAGAGGAAGGTGGACTTGCCGGCGCCGTTGTCACCGACGACGCCGAGCACCTCGCCCGGGTAGAGGTCCAGGCTGACGCCGTCGACGGCTCGGACCGGGCCGAACGACTTCACCAGGCCGCGCACGCTGATCAGCGGCGTGCGGGCGACCTCGGCGACCTCCGCCATGCTCCACCCTCCTCCGTGCCCTGCTGCGCTCCTCCTCAGCTGCCGCTCACCGGATAGGCCTTCGACGTCCCGTAGGGAAGGGGCGGGATGGTCGGTGGCGTCCCCCAGGCGGCCACCTGACCGACGTTGTCCTTGGTGACCAGGGTCATGGGGATGATCACGTTCCCGCCCGGGAACTTGTCCGCCGGCGGCTTGGTGCCGCTCTTGAGGTAGTTGTCCATGGCCTCCACCGCCCAGTAGGCCTCAACGAAGGGCGAGTGGGTGACGGTATCGAGCTGGGTGCCGGCCTTGATGGCGTCCAGGCTCTCGGGCTGGGCATCGGCGCCGACCACGAAGGTGGACTGGCCGGGCGTGATGCCCCGATCCTTGAGGGCGGTAATGACCCCCAGGGCCATGGCGTCGTTGCCACAGACGAAGAGCTGGATGTCGGTGGTCTTGGCCAGCTCGGTGGAGGTGACCTGCTGGGCGGTGTCGGTGGCGAAGTTGGCTGACTGGTTGAGCACGATCTGGACCTGTCCGCTCTGGACCAGGGGCTGGAGCACGTCCATCGCCCCCTGCAGCCGGCCGATGGTGACGCTGGCGCCCAGCGTGCCCTGCAGGATCACCACGTGCCAGGGCTTGGGCAGGTTCTGCTGGCCCAGGTACTGGACCGCGTACTGGGTCTCGTCCTTGCCCAGGGTCTCGTCGTTGTCGCCGATGAAGGCGACCCGGGCCGAGGGATCGGAGACGTCCCGGTCGATGGTGATCACCGGCACCCCCTTGCTCATGGCTTGCTTGGCAGCGCTGGTGACCGACTCCTGGATGGTGTTGAGGATGATCCCCTTGGCCTGGTTCGCCACCGCCTCGTTGATGTCGGTGATCTCCTGCGAGGCCGAGTTCTGGGCGTCGATGACCTTGACCGAGAGGTCGGGGTAGTGCTTCGCCGCCTGACGCACGGCCTGGGCCATGGGCGCGAAGTAAGGATAGGCGTAGCCGGTGAAGATGAAGTAGATGCTCTTGGCCCCGCCGCCCGTGCCTCCGGTTCCGCCGCAGGCGGCGATCAGGGCGGCCGCGGTCAGGGCGGCGACCGCGGTCGACAGACACCTCTTGGATCCGCTCCTCATCTCCTCTTTTTTCACCTCCCTTCGCCACGTGGCGGGTACGTGGAAACGCCGGCGTCCTCGAACGCCGGCTCGATCACCTGCCCGGACGCGATCGACCGCGCGGCGGCCTCGATGACGACCTGGGCCAGGTAGGCGTCCCGGAGGGACGAGAGGGGAGCATCGCCCTCCAGGCAGCGGGCCAGGAAATGCTCGTCCTGGTTGCGGAAGCTCTCCTCGTAGGCGAGGTAGGCACGGGCGTGGGTCCCGATCGAGCGCGCCACGACCGCGTCGCGCCAGGTGTGGACGAAGCCCCCGTCGGTGCCCAGGACCTTGACCATGAAGGTCCAGGGCTGACTGGTCTCGTCGTCGGTCGCGAAGCTGGCGAAGAGCTGCGCCGGGCTGCCGTCGGCCATCTCCAGCTGAAGCGCCACCTGGTCCTCCCGGTCCGACCTCCGACCGGGTGGGCGGGTACCGAGGGCCACGACCCGCCGGGGCCGCCCCACCAGGTAGAGGAGCGTGTACAGGTGGTGGGGCACCACCTGCTGCAGCACCCCGGGGTAGCGCGCGGCCAGCTCCTCGGGGTGCCGGATGACGTAGACGACCCAGGTCATGCAGATCCGGCCCAGCTCCCCGGCGGCGATCGAGCGCCGGCCACGCTGGAGCGCCGGGTCGTAGACATAGTTGTGGCCGGGGACGCAGGGGACGCCCAGCTCGGCGGCCCGCCGTTCCAGCTCCAGCACCTCGGCGGCCGAGGCCGCGACCGGCTTCTCGACCAGGACCGGCTTGCCCGCCTCGAGCGCGAGCAGCGCCAGCTCGCGGTGGGTCTCCAGCGGCGAGAGCACGAAGACCGCCTCCACCTCCGGGTCCTCGACCAGCTCTTGCGGCCCACGGTGGAGGCGCACGCCCCAGGCCCGGGCACGCTCCCGGTCGGACGGGGCCGGCCCCCAGACCGCCACCAGCCGCCCGGCCCGAGAGCCCTCCAGGGCCTGGCGGTGCAGCTCGGCCACCGCCCCGACCCCGATGAAGCCGACCCCGCGCCGTCTCATCCCGCCGATCCTCCTCCCGCCGGGGGCCCGGTCGAGCCCCTCACCACCAGCTCGGCCGCGAAGACCACGCCCCGCGGGTCGCCGCCCTGGACGGCGTCGATCAGCAGCTCGGCCGCCCGCCGGCCCATGGCGTAGGCCGGCTGCCGGACCGTGGTCAGGGTCGGCACGGTGTAGGCGCAGAGGTGGATGTCGTCGAAGCCCACCACCGACACCCGATCCGGCACCGCCAGCCCGCGCTCCCTGAGGGCGGCCACGACCCCGATCGCGGACAGGTCGTTGGCGGCGAAGACGGCGGTGAAGGGGCCGGCGGCACAGAGCCGGCGCACCGCCGCGTAGCCGCCCTCCTCGGTGAAATCGGCCTCCACCACCAGCTCCGGACGGTAGGGGAGGCCCGCCTCCGCCAGCGCCTCGCGATACCCCTCCAGGCGCTCACGGGAGACGGCCAGATCCCTCGGCCCGGCCACGTGGGCGATGTCGCGGTGGCCGAGCTCGAGCAGGTGGCGCACGGCCAGGAAGGCGCCACCCCGATGGTCGACCCGCACCACGGCCGCCCCGGGCAGGTCCACGGGGCGGTCCAGGACGACCACCGGGACCTCCCCCAGCGCCCCCCGGATGCGCCGGCCGTCGAGCGTCAGCCCGACCAGGATCACGCCGTCCACGCGCTTGCCGCGCAGGACCCGCAGGTACGCCTCCTCGCGCTCGGGATCGGCCCCGGTGTGGCCGAGGAGCAGGGTGTAGCGCCGCTCCTCGGCCAGCAGCTGCACCCCTTTGACCAGGGCCGGGAAGAAGGGGTTGGTGATGTCAGGCAGGAGGAGGGCCAGGGTGTGGGTGACGCTGGTGGCCAGGCTGCGGGCGACCCGGTTGGGCTCGTAGCCCAGCTGCGCGACCGCTGCCTCGACCCGCCGCCGGGTGGCCGCGGCCACCCGGCCGCTGCCGTTCAAGACCCGCGAGACGGTGGCCGGCGAGACGCCGGCCTGCCGGGCCACGTCGTAGATCGTGACGTCCATCCCTCCTCTCTCGGCTGCGACTCCGGCCCCCCTCTATGAAAGCGCTTTCTCAGGCGCCCATCAAGCTCCCCGCACGCCGTCCGCGGCTCCCGCGGGCGGCCCGGGTCCGGCAGGGCGCGCACGGCCGGCGTCGGCGGCCGGCTACCATACCGCTCCGATGAGCGCGCCCCGCCTCGACCGGGTGACCCCACCGACCCCGGGGCTGGAGTACCTGGCCCGGTTCGAGGTCGAGCTGGGCGAGCCGTTGGAGGTGGGCGAGGTGGGCGGCGGCCGGCGCCGGATCATCCCCATCGCCGGCGGCCGGTTCCGGGGGCCTCGGCTCAGCGGCCGGGTGTTGCCCGGGGGTGCCGACTGGCAGCTGGTGGAGGCCGGGGGCGTGGCCCGGATCGACACCCGCTACGCCCTCGAGACCGACGACGGAGCCCCGATCTTCATCTCCACCCAGGGGGTGCGCCACGGGCCTCCGGAGGTGATCGCCGCCCTGGCCCGGGGCGAGTGGGTGGACCCGGCCCGCTACTACTTCCGGGTCGCCGTCCGCTTCGAGACCGGGGCGCCGGGCTACGAGTGGCTCGATCGAGCGCTGGTGGTCGCCGCCGCCGTGCGCCTGCCCGCCGCCGTGGTCTACGACGCCTTCCTCGTCACCTGAGGCGAGCCACGACCGACGTCCCGGTCGAGGGATCGCGATCCGACCCGGCGGTCCTCGGCATGGGATCGTGACCGGGTTCGGGAGCAGGAGGCAGGGGCCGCGGGGAGGGGGATGGATCGGACAGACGAAGCCGAGCGGTGCGGGTGGGCAGGTGACGGAGGCCAGGCCCAGGGCACCCGGGCGTGCCTGACACAATGACGCGGTGACCATCGAGATCGCGCCCCGGCAGCTCGACCTGCGGGTGGAACCGGCGCGGAGCCGTATCGACCAACCCCTCCGGTTGACGGTTGCCGGCTCCGCCCCCGGCAGCCCCGTGACCCTGAGCGCACGGACCCTCGACGGCGCGATGGTGAGCTGGACCTCGACGGCTACCTTCACCGCCGACGGTCAGGGCACGGTGGACCCGGCCCGCGACGCCCCCGTCGAGGGAACCTACGCCGGCGTGGACGGGAGCGGGCTGTGGTGGTCGATGCGCCCCGAGGGGGCGAGGGGGCACCGCTTCTTCAGCCGCCGCCGTCCCACCCCGCTGTCGGTGACGATCACGGCCTCGGCACGCGGCCTCCCCGCGACCTCGGTCACGGTGGAGCGCACGTTCGCCGACCCCGGGGTCGTGGAGCACCTGATCGACAGACCCGGTCTGATCGGCAGCCTCTTCCGGCCGCCGGAGCCGCCGCCCCGCCCCGGCGTCCTGATCCTGGGCGGCTCGGACGGCGGCAAGCTCGACCATGCCGCCGCCTTGCTCGCCTCCCACGGATACGCCGCCCTCTCGCTCGCCTACTTCGGGGTCGAGGACCGTCCCCCGCAGCTGCTTCGCATCGAGATCGAGTACTTCGAGCGAGCGCTGGCCTGGCTGGCGGCGCGGCCGGAGGTCGACGGTGACGCCCTGGCCGTGGTCGGGCTCTCCCGCGGCGGCGAGCTGGCCCTGCTGCTGGCCTCCCTGCTGCCACAGCTCAAGGCCGTGGTCGCGGGTTCGCCGTCCAGCGTGGTGCAGGCGGGCGTGGCCGGCTACACCGACTTCACCCAGCCGGCATGGATCAGGAACGGGGGACCGCTGCCATACCTCAGCGGGGGCAGGCTCGGGCCCGGCGCGTTCCTCCGCTCCCTGCCCTCGTTCTTGCTCCGCCGACCGATGCGGCAGCGGAAGACGTTCGAGCGCCTGCTGCGAGACCCGGAGCGCGTGCGGCAGGCCGCGATCCCGGTCGAGCGGATCGGAGGCCCGGTCCTCCTGATCTCCGGCGGTGACGACCAGCTCTGGCCGTCGAGCAGGTACTGCGAGCAGATCGTGGAGCGGCTCGAGGCGCACCATCATCCCCACCCCTACCGGCACCTGTGCTACGAGCGCGCGGGCCATTTCCTCTGCTTCCCCTACGGCCTCCCATCCCTGCCTCCCATGACCAGGCTCAACCCACCCGGCGCTCCGATCACGATCGATTTCGGGGGTACGGCCGAGGCCAACGCCGCCGCCGCCCGCGCCTCCTGGACGGAGATCCTGCGCTTCCTCGGCGAAGCGATCGGAGGGAACGCGAGCTGACCGGGCCGCCGGCGGAGAGGCCCGGCGGGGTCGGACGGTGAGGTCGCGATCCCGGCGGGCCCGCGGAAGCCAGGCCGGGCGGCCACCCTCGACCCACGCCGACGCCCTCGGTCGCCATCGTGCCCGGAGGAGACGGGGCAGAGAGGACGGGAGAGGGGAGCGGCGGCATCCCCCTCGCCCCCGATTCGACGGTGCGAGCGGAGCCGGCGGCCTACGCTAGGCTTACTGCCGAGGGGGATGTTCGGGGGCTGGTGCCCCCCGCGGTCTTCAAAACCGTCTGCGGGGCGCTGCCGAGGCGTCCCGGGTGGGTTCGATTCCCATCCATCCCCGCCAGGGCCTGAACTCGGACCAACCGACCGATGCTTTGGCGGTCACCACCCCACCACCATCCCACTCACCCTTCACCTGTGCCATCCGTGTGCCCAGACACCATCTCAGCTACCCGATGCCAGCGTCCGCGCAACCCGATCACATCCCCCAGTCGCTTGGCTGCCTCTCGGTCCACCCCCGGGAGCACATGGCCGTACGTCCTCAGAACCAGAAGCTCGCTCGCGTGCCCCAGCCGGGCCGCCGGCTTCAGGTCCTTGGTCTCGTGCAGCGGCGTGCCATCGTGTGACGCAGGGCGTGGAGCACCACCCGCCGCACCCCGGCCCGCTCCAGCGCCCGGTAGAAGTGACGCCGCACCCGCTCCAGGCGGTGCGGGTACCCGCGGGCGTCGGTGAAGACCAGGTCCAGGTCGGTCCAGGCCGCACCCGCCCGTTCCCGCTC
>DASRBU010000304.1:0-2105 GCA_035653475.1 Candidatus Dormiibacterota bacterium
AGCGCTTTCGCGGCACCGACTGGATGCCGGAGCCGTGTCGGAGCTGCGCCCGGCGCGAGCTCGACTTCGGCGGCTGCCGCTGTCAGGCGTTCCTGCTCACCGGCGACGCCGCCCGCACCGATCCGGTCTGTCACCTCTCCCCCGACCACGGGCTGGTGATCGAGGCGGTGCGGGCGGCCGACGAGGGCCGGCGGTCGCTTCGGGTGGCGCCCGTTCCCCGGCCGCATCCGGAGCGCCGGTCCCGCCCGGCCCCGCCGTCGGGACCGCCCGGCGGCCGCCGCCGGGGCCCGGGCCAGCGTTTCGATCCCCAGCCCCCCACGCCGGTGGACCGGCCTCGCCGCGAGGGGGTGTGAGGTGGTGCTCAAGCTGCTCGCGCTGCTCGCCCTCGGCTTCGGCCTCGGCCAGGACAACTTCCGGACCTCGATCGCCCTGGGACCGCTTCGGCTGGGTTGGAGGCGGGCAGTGGCGCTCGCCCTGTGGTTCGGACTCTGGGACGGTGCGGCGCCGCTGGCCGGCTGGGCCGCGGGCCACTACGCCGGACGGGCCATCGGCTCGGTCTCGGATTACGTGGGCCCGATCGTGGTGGGCACGTTCGGCCTCTACCTCCTCGTCCGGGCGGCGCGGGGGGGATCGCCGGAGGGCCCGGACTATCGTTGGGCGGTGTTCGGGCTTCCCCTGCCGCTGAGCATCGACAACTTCGTCGCCGGTACGGGCCTGGGCTTGCTCGGCGTCTCGCCCTGGATCTCGGCCGCGACCTTCGCCGCGGTCACGGCCCTGATGTCGTTCGTGGGATTGCAGCTGGGTCGGGTCGCCTCCTACCTCATCCGGGTCCGTCACGATCTCCTGGCCGGCGCGGGGATGATCATCGCGGCCGTGGTGCTGGGGCTGGGCCTCTGACCGCGGGGCGCTCCCCGTCCCCTCGGACGGCCCCCGGAGGGGTTCCCGGTCGTCGCCGGGCGTCGGCCGGCCGCGGGACCCGCCGCCCGGCTCGTCCCGCTGCCGTCCGTGTGGGCGGTCGCTCGGAAGGTTCGGCCACCACCCCTCCGCTGCGCCGGCGGCGGGGGGCGCGGGCGCCCGGTCGGGTGCCCGCAGAGCGACCGCGAGTGCCGCCCCCGAACCAGGCCCTACAATCACCCCCGGGTTGCCGTCCCCGGCCCCGGCGCCGGGAGTTCCGACCATGGATTCGAGGGGGGAAAGGCAAGGAGATGAGGCCGCCCGCATCCGCGCTGGCGCCGGCCCCCATCGGCCATCGTGATCACCGCCGGCGGACGAAGCGCGTGGTCGGGACGGCCTTCGCGCTGGCCTCGGTCACGGTGGTCGGGGTGGTGGCCGCCCGGCTCACCTTCGACGGAGATCACGGGCCGAACGGCGTCCCGGGCACCATGACCGGGAGGTTCGCCGTCTCCACCCCCCTCGTCCCCGCCCCCTGGCCCCCGGTGGTCGAGGTCAACCCCACGGGCACGCCGGCCGCCGGAGCCGTCAGCCCGACGCCCACCGTCTCCGCGCCTCCCACCCCGTCTCCCTCCCCGTCCTCCCGGACGGGCGGGCAGGTGGCCGAAGGCTCGCCGGCCCCTCCGGCCGCCGCCCCACCCTCTCCGACCCCGGCCACGACCTCCGGCCCGAGGCCGCCCGCGCCGAGCCCGGAGCCCCGACGGGTCTGTCTCGCGCTGCTCATCTGCTGGTGACGCCGATCCCGTTCCTCGGACACCGGCTCCACGGTCCCCCGCGCCCCGCCGTCTCGGGCCGGCGACCTGGGCGGTGGGATCGCCGCCTCCGTCCTCCGGGCCGGACCGAGCCCGGCCGCTGCCTAGACCGGCTCCGACGCCGCGCGGCGGGCCTGGGCGGCGCTGATCAGACCCTGCTCGCGCATCGCGGCCAGCACCGCGTCGCGCCGGAGCCGGGCGAGCCCCGGGTGCACCAGCGGGTCGTAGGCGCTGGGGGCCTGGGGCAGGCCGGCCAGCATCGCGTCCTGGGCCAGCGTGAGCTGCGACAGGGGACGATGGAAGTACACCTCGCTGGCCTGGGCGGCGCCGACGGTGCCGTGGCCGAAGTCGACCTCGGAGGCGTAGGCGGCCAGGATCTGTGCCTTGCTCAGGTGGGATTCC
>DASRBU010000305.1:0-7002 GCA_035653475.1 Candidatus Dormiibacterota bacterium
CTCGGGCGTGGCCGGGGGGATCCTGAACATGACCAGGGGTCTCGGGACCTCCCTCGGCGTGGCCCTCACCGGGGTCGTCTACGCCGCCGTCTCCGACCCCTCGCGCGGCTTTCTGATCTCGGCGCTGTTCCTCGCCCTGACCGCCGGCCTGGCCGCGGTGCTCTCCGCGCTCCGAGGGCAGAGAGGGCCGGACCGCTCCACCCCGGAGCCGGTCGCGTGAACCCGAGACCCGGTGCGGCGGAAGGTCGGGAGCCGGGACGGGTCGGCCCCACGCCCCGGAACGTGTTGACGCGAGCGGCCGCGTGGGCGATACTGCCTCCACCTGAGCGTGGGGTCCCATCCGGCGGGGCCGTGGGCAAGGCCAGCGCGGCCCGGTCCGGCGGGGACGGGAGGAGGGCCTCCGGAGTGAGGAAGAGGAAGCGAGGATGTACGGGGTGGAACGCCGGATCGGCCGGGAGGCGTGAGCCGGACAGGCGCGCGGGCCGGTCCAGGGCGGATCTCCGGCTGCCCGAGGCCGGAGGGGTGGCCCCAGCCCGCTCCCGCCCGCGTGCCCATCCCGGGACGGGCCAGCGCGCTGCCCGGGGCCCCACCCTCTCACCGGCTCGACTCCGACCACGGGTAGCCACCCTCTCCACGGCCGGCTGCGTGGAGCCGGCGGCCGCCGCCGACTCGGGCTGACGAGGACGACTACACCCTTCCCCCGGGGCGCCTCGGTGCGACCGGGGCGCCCCCTATCTCCCTTGCTTCGCGCTCCGCCCGGGACCTCTCCCCCATGCCCGGCCCTGGCGTCTCCGGCACCGACGGCAGCCGCAGGACGAAGACGCTCCCCTCACCGGGGACGCTGTGCTCGAGCTCCAGGGAGCCGCCGTTCAGCTCGGCGAGGCGCCGGCCGATGGTGAGGCCGAGGCCGAGTCCCTGACCCCGGACGTCCGGAGCCTCGCCCGTACGGCAGAAGGCCTCGAAGATGCGCCCCTGGCGGTCGGGCGGGATCCCCACCCCGTGGTCCCGGATCGCCACCTCGACCTGGGTCCGGCGCCGCACGACCACCTCGACCCGGGCAGGAGGAGGGCTGTAGGTCAGGGCGTTGTTGAGCAGGTTCACCAGGATGCGAACGATCTGCCGGCGATCCGCCCGGACCGGGACCGGCTCGCCCGCCACCGGCAGCTCGACCGTGGCTCCCTGCTCGACGGCCCGCGCCCGGACACCGGCCGCCGCCTCCCGCACCGCCTCCACCACGTCGAAGGTGCCGGTCGCGGGACGGAGCAGGTCGCGTCCGAGCAGCGATCTGGTGATCAGCATCTCCACCAGGCCCTCCAGCTCGGCGGTCTTGGCCGCGATCGCTCCCAGGGACCGTGCCCACTCCTGCTCGGAGAGGTCGCCGGGCGATCGCTCGGCGAGCATCGACACCTGGCCCTTGATCACCGTCAAGGGCGCTCTCAGCTCGTGCGCCACCAGGTCGAGGACCTCGTCACGGCCCAGGCCGGCCCTGGCCAGGTGGCCGGCGGTCAGGTGCCGCATCAGGGCGAAGGCCAGCTCGGGCACGCGCGTCATGGTCCACACCGCCCGGGCCACCGCCGCGGCACCCCACGGGCGCCGGCCGCCCGCCGGATCCTCGGCACGCCTCTCGCGGTGCCGCTCCACGACCCCTCTCGATCGCCCGACCGCACGGCGAGGCGCGGTCGGGGACCACCAACCGGACCGCCGGCCGGCCGCGGTCGCGGCCATCCCGGCCCTCGCCGTCCCTCCCGCCCGACCGCGCCATCCAGGAACACCCGATGCAGCCTACCCGTGGCGTCAACTGCTCGTCAAGATCACTTGCTTTCCATCACGCACGTACGCATCGACGACCGGCGCATTGTCCGCGACCTGGCGGGCCGACGGGCAGGGCTCGGTGCCGCGACGGGGACGGCGGGCCCGGGCCACGGCCCCGTTCACGGACGGCCTCGACGCGCCCCGACATCCGTCCGGAGCCGGCGCCCTCGAGGTGGGACGGTCGATCGCGGCGCCCGAACCGGGCCGGACCTCGCCGGTGGCACCGCCGGTGCACAGCTTGCTGGTCCCCAAGCACACCCGCCCGCGCCCCGTCCGCCCCCTCGCGTCACCGCCGGAGGCCCGATCCCCGGCCGGCGGCGTCCCTTCCGGACGACCGATGCCCGGGGCCCAGCGGCGCCGTCGCCGCGGGCGTGGATTGCTAGCATCGAGCGGTAGCCGCCACGTCCGCGACGGTGGCGGGGACGGAGCCCTGAGGAGCCCGACCGGGGAGCGACCCGGCCGGCCGTGGACGCCGGCGGGAATGGAACCCGAAGGGAGGCGAGATGAAGCTGCTGCTCTCGTTGCTGGTGGCCCTGGCCGTGCTGGCCGGGTGCGACCGGGCGGCCGCCTGGCAGGCAGGCCATCTGATCGGGCAGCGTCTCCAACAGTCGTACCGACTCCCCCAGACGCCCGCCGTGCAGGTGCAGGGCATCCCCTTCCTCACCCAGTGGGCCAGCGGTGACTACGAGGAGATCGACGTGCACGTGGACCGTCTCCCCGTCCAGGGGGTCACGGTCACCGGGGTCACCGTGCGCCTCGCCCAGGTGACCACCCGCCCCTTCGCCACCTCGGCCCAGGACGTGGCCGGGGCCAGCGCGGGCACGGCCCGGGCCGAGGCTCTGGTGCCCTACGCCGACCTCCCGCTGCCGCCGGGCCTCGAGCTGGCTCCGGGTCCCGGCGGCCGCCTCCGCCTCCAGGGCTCCCTCCCGGTCGGACCGGCCACCATCCCGATCCAGGCCGACCTGGAGGTGACGGTGCGGGACGGCGCGGTCGAGGTCGGGGTGGCCGACGTGCAGACGGCCGAGCCGCTGCTGGGCCAACGGGTGGCGGTGCTGCTCCGGTCGGCGTTGGCCGGGGTGAGCGGCCTGCGCCCCAGCCTGCTCGGCCTGCAGCTCCAGTCGGTCCAGGTCCGTGAGCAGGGGCTGGAGGTCTCGGCGGCCGGCCGGCAGGTTCCGCTGAACCCGCCCTGAGCCGCCCGGGGTCCGGACGGAGGGCGGGAAAGCCGCACAATACCATGGGATGACGTGGATGGGCACGGCACCGCTGGCTCGACGAGGAGGGAGATGAGGCTCCAGATCGAGGAGCCCGCGGGCCTGCGCTCGGAGGTGGAAGCCGCCCGGCTGCTGACCGAGCTGCTGGAGGTGGCGGGGGACGGCGCGCCCGCCGTGCGGGGCTGGCGTCCGGCCTCCGACGAGCTGATCGCCTGGGCCGCGACCACGGACCAGCTCGCCGTGCTGAGGCTTCCGGCCTCGGAAGGCACCGCCCAGCTGGAGCTGGTCGGTCGCGGGGCGGAGGAACGCGGGCACCTCGTCCGGGAGGCCCTCGCCGCCCGGGGCATCCGGGCCACGGAGCCCCTCACCTTCGAGGAGGAAGAGCCGGCCTCACCGACCCGGGTCTCCTACTCCCTGACCCGGATCCTGGAGGCCCAGCACAGCCAGCACCACCAGATCCTCCTCTTCGAGACCCGGGGGCTGGGACGGGTGCTGGCGCTGGACGGCATCGTTCAGCTGGCCGAGCTCGACGGCTACGCCTACCACGAGGTGCTCGCCCATCCCGCCCTGTGCGCCCACCCCGCGCCGGAGCGGGTCGCCATCGTGGGCGGGGGCGACGGCCACCTGCTGGTGGAGGTCCTGAAGCACCCATCGGTGCGTGAGGTGCACCTGCTCGAGCTCGACGCCAGCGTGCTCGAGGTCTGCCGACGGCACTTCGCCCAGGTCGAGGGGGCGCTCCGCGATCAGCGCGTCCGTCTCCGCCTGGGCGACGCCTTCGAGAGCATCCTCGGGTTCGAGGGCGCGCTGGACGTGATCCTCTGCGACCTCACCGACCCGATCGGGGAGGCGGCCCGGTTGTTCGAGGAGCCCTTCTACCGGCGCTGCCGCCGCGCCCTGCGCGAGCCGGGCATGATGGTGGCCCAGATCGAGTCCGTGCACCTCCACCGCTCCACCGTGGTCGCCTGCCGGCAGGCCATGGGCCAGCATTTCGCCCACGTGGACCTGCTCTGGACGGCCATGGCGACGTATCCGGGAGCGTGGTGGGCGTTCGGCGCCGGCACCACCGGCTTCGATCCCCGTCAGGCCCGCCATCGTCCCCACCTCCGGACCCGCCTGTACCACCCCGACGCCCACGCCTGGTTCTTCATCCCGCGGACGGTTCAGGAGACGTTGCTGGCATGACCGAGCCCTTTGGCTGGGAGCTGCTGCTCGACCTCTACGAGTGCGACCGGCAGGCGATCCAGGACGAGGCCGGGATTCGTCGCTTCGTGGAGCAGCTGTGCGACGAGATCCTCCACATGCGGCGGGTCGGAGAGCCGCTGCTGCTCCACTTCGGAGAGGCAGATCCCAAGACCGCGGGCTACTCGGCGGTGCAGCTGATCGAGACCTCCAGCGTGGTGGCCCACTTCTCGGAGGAGCGCGGCAGCGTCTACCTCGACGTGTTCTCCTGCCGCCGGTTCGACCCCGACCAGATCATCCGCTTTGCCTCTCGGACCTTCCAGGCGGGGCGTTGCCGGTCACAGTTCGTGACCCGTCACTGAGCCAGGCCAGGAGCTGGCCGTCGCCCTCTGCCTTCAGGTGGCCTCGATCCAGGGTCAGTCGCTGCACCTCACGGGGACGGTAGGTCGCGATCAGGCGGTCGAGGATGGCCTCGGGATCGGCATCACCGCAGGTGAAGACGTCCACCGAGGCGTAGCCGTACTCGGGCCAGGTGTGGAGGGCCACGTGGCTCTCGGCGATCAGCGCCAGGGCGGTGAGGCCGTGCGGCGAGAACCGGTGCACGAAGGAGCGGATGAGCGTGGCGTTGCCGGCCCGCGTCGCCTCCTGGAGCGCGGACTCCGCGAGCTCGGCGTCCTCCAGGCCTTCGCACCCCCACATGTCACAGAGGATCTGGCGACCCAGCAGCATCTTCACCTCCCTTGCTGAGCTTCCTGCGCTGCCGTGAAGCACTGCTCGTCCGAGAACAGCTCGCCCCGCTGCACCCCCGGTCGGGGGGGCTGGAAGCCGTCCAGGGTCTCCACCCGGAACAGGGACGAGCGGTACCACGGCCGTTCGGCGGCGGCCGAGAAGCAGGCCAGGCCGAACGCCCGGGCCTCCTCCACCTGGGTCGGCCAGTCCTCGTAGACACCGTGGTCGGGGTGAACGGCGGTGACCACCACGGGCCGGACCAGGAGCCAGCGCTGGAGCCGGCGCCACTTGGCGAGGTCGGCCTCGATCAGGGTCAGACCGAAGTACCCCACCGCGCCGGGACCGGGACGGAGCGCCGAGAGGCCCCGGCCCAGGAACATGCGCAGCCCGGCGTCGGTCTCCGAGGGATCGGTCAGGAAGAGGTCGTAGCCGCCCAGGTGCTCGGCGGGCAGCGGCCGGCGGAGGTCGGCCGCGTGCACTTCGAGACCGCCCAGCCCGAGCCGGGCCGCCTGCTCGACGATGAACTCGGTCACGCGCCGGTCGATCTCGAAGACCGCGACCCGAGAAGGGAGGTGGGTCAGGGCCAGAGCCAGGCTGGCCAGGTCGTCGTCGCCCATCACCGCGACCCGCACCCCCGGCCAGAGGTCGCCGTGCACGAGCATGGTCCGCACCCGGGCCAGCACCGAGTCGGCGGTCAGATGCCCCTGACCGAAGCGAGCGTCCGCGGGAGGACGGTCGGCGGCCAGACGGTGGAAGATGGGGGTGAGTTCCCGCAGGCAGTCGTCGGGGTCAGGCCGACACGTGGCCCGATCGCGTCCCAGCTCGGTGAGCCGGACCCGGCCGGGCGCCAGCTCGACCAACCCCTGGCGCTCCCAGTCCCGCAGGAGCCCGACCAGACGCGGGAAGGGCAACCGGCAGCGGCCGGCGACCTCCCAGGGGTCGCCGACTCGCGACAGGAGGGACAGCACTCGCTGCTCGGGGGTCATGGTTGCGTTCCCGCCATCCCGGATCCTGGCTGCGTCTACCCGGACCCTTGCTCTTCACGACACGATCCCCCCCACGGTCCTCCGGATGCCTCGCTCACGTGGACGGGTCAACGGTTGGCATCATAGCGGATCGCCAGCTGTCCGCTCCGGTCGGGGCCGGGCATGGCCCACATCGGCGACGCACCCTCGGCCACCCGGTGGCACGGACGCCGGACGGATCTACGGCGATGGCTCCGCCTGCTCCGAGCGCTAGACCAGGAACGGAATCAGGCGCCAGGTCCGCCGCAGGTACTCCCGGTAGGCAGCACCCAGCTCGTCGAGCAGCGCCCTCTCCTCGACACGGATGCGATCGGCATAGCCGGCGATGGGAGGGATCAGGCCCAGCAGCGAGACCGGGTTGGCGAGCGCCACCAGCACCCCGGCGATGGTCATCAAGCCACCGGTGTAGGAGGGGTGACGGATCCAGCGGTACGGGCCTGCCTGCACCAGCGTCTGGTCGGGTCTCGTCGCCACGCTGCAGGTGAAGGAGGTGCCGAGCAGGTGGACGGCGTACCAACGCAGCGCCATCCCCCCGGCCATCAGCGAGAGACCGATCGTCACCATCACCTCACGCCCGCCGGCAAAGGCCAGACGCCTGGACGCGAAAGCGGTGAAGATGCCGAGCCAGACGCCGGCGTAGACGGAGGCGATGAGCAGCCAGGTCGAGCCGCGGTCACGGCGCCGCGCCCCGGCCGGGAGGCGGTGTCGCAGGCCCAGCCAGAGCTCGCCGAGCGCCCACGTGTAGGTCAGCACCCAGAAGGCGACCACCAGCGCCAACGGCGCGGTGTCGCGGCCCGGGAACACCGGGGGGCTCACGGCCTCGCCCCCGTCCGGCGTCGTGCCCGCGGGCCGGCCATCAGCCCCGGCCGGCGACCGTCACGTCCCCGGCCCCTCCGGCAACCTCACCCAGCCGAGGGCGACGCCGTAGGCCCAGAGGTCCAGGTCGGGCGGCTCGACGCCCAGCGCGCCCAGCGTGGCGCCGATCTGGGAGCGGTGGTCGCTGCCGTGGTGCACGGCCTGGGCCAGCACGATCCCGAGACGGGCGA
>DASRBU010000306.1:0-13607 GCA_035653475.1 Candidatus Dormiibacterota bacterium
CAGTAGGCGGATGGCGCACAAGAAGGGCGGTGGCTCGTCGCGGAACGGTCGGGACTCCAATGCCCAGCACCTGGGCGTGAAGGTCTATGCCGGACAGCGGGTCTCGGCCGGGTCGATCCTCGTGCGCCAGCGCGGCAGCCACATCCGACCCGGCAACGGGGTGGGCGAGGGCCGCGACCACACGCTCTTCGCCCTGCGCGACGGCCTGGTCGTGTACGAGCGCGTCAGCAAGGACCGGCGTCGCGTCTCGGTCACTCCAGCCGGGGCGCCCGCCGACTGAGGGGCGGCGCCGGGAGGCCTCCGTGCCGCCTGGCTCCGGTGACCGCGGATCGTTCGTCGACGTCGCCCGCATCCAGGTCCGGGCCGGCCACGGTGGACGCGGTGCCATCTCCTTCCGGCGAGAAGCGTTCGTGCCCCGGGGCGGTCCGGACGGCGGTGACGGGGGGCGAGGTGGCTCGGTGCTCCTCTACGCCAGCGCGGAGGTGACCACGCTCTCCGCCTACGCCAGCCGGCGGCGGTGGAAGGCGGAGGACGGCAGGCCGGGGGCGGGAGGCAACAGGACCGGGCGCTCGGGGACCGACCTCCGGCTGCCGGTTCCGGTGGGCACGGTCGTGATCGACGACCGGACGGAGGCAGTGCTGGCCGACCTGGACCTGCCCGGGGCTGAGGTGGTGGTGGCCGCCGGCGGCGCCGGCGGCAGGGGCAACGCCCGCTTCCGGAGCCCGGTCCGGCGTGCGCCCGAGATCGCCGAGCCCGGCCTGCCGGGCGAGGAGCGCGACCTCCGGCTGGAGCTGAAGCTGATCGCCGACGTCGGCCTGGTGGGGGCCCCGAACGCGGGCAAGTCGTCCTTGCTGCGCGCGGTCTCGGCGGCGACGCCTCGGGTCGCGGACTACCCCTTCACCACCCTGGACCCGCAGCTGGGGGTGGCCGAGCTGAGCGACGGACGGCGGCTGGTGCTGGCGGACATCCCCGGGCTGATCGAGGGAGCGGCGGCCGGGGCCGGCCTGGGCCTCCGCTTCCTGCGGCACGTGGAGCGGACCCGGGTGCTCGTCTACCTGGTCGACGGGGCGGTGGCCGAGCCCTGGGAGCAGCTGCGGGCGGTCCGGCGCGAGGTGGGCCATTACGCATCCGAGCTGTTGCGCAGGCCCTCGCTGATCGTGGTCAACAAGCTCGACCTGCCCCGGGTGCGGAACCTGCGATCGCGTAGCCGCCGGCGTGGGGTGCTCTGGTGCTCGGCCCTCACCGGAGAGGGGGTGCCGGAGCTGCTGGAGGCGATGGGGCGGGCGGTGGCCGCGGCCCCGCGGCCGGCGGGGCTGGAACCCACCCCGCCCGTCCGTCGGCTGCGGCGGAGGACGGCTCCCGAGCCGCCGATGGTCGAGCGCCGCCCCTGGGGGTATCGGGTTTCCGGAGCGGCGGTGGAGCGGCTGGTGGCCCGCACCCGCTTCGACTCCGAGGCGGCGCTGGAGCGTTTCCAGGTGGCCCTGGATCGGATCGGGGTCTCGGCGGCGCTCGAGGAGGCGGGGGCGGAGCCGGGCGACACGGTGCGCATCGGCGAGATGGAGTTCGAGTACCGACCGTGAGGATCGGCATCGTCGGCGGCACCTTCGACCCGGTCCATATCGGCCACGTGGCCATGGCGGAGGCGGCGGCCGACTGTGCCGGGCTGGATCGGGTGGTGCTGGTGCCGGTGGGGGTCCCACCCCATCGTCGGCCGGCCGTTGCCCCGGCGGAGGACCGGCTGCGGATGTGCGAGTTGGCCATCGCCGGTCACCCCCGCCTGGAGGTCTCGGACCTCGAGGTGCGGCGTGCCGGCCCCTCCTACACCGCCGACACCCTGCGTCAGCTGGCCGAGATCTGGCCCCACGACGAGCTCTACCTGGTCCTCGGCTGGGACGCGGCCCGCGAGATCAGGACCTGGCACCGTCCCGACCGGGTGCTGGCGCTGGCACGACTGGTGGTGGTCAGCCGGCCCGGCTACCCGACCCCGCGCCCTCAGGACCTGGTCCGGGCCGGGATCGACCCCGGGCGAGCCCTCCTCTGCGACGTTCGCACCCCGGACGTGGAGTCCACCGACATCCGGCGTCTGGCGGCACGAGGCGACCGCCTGGCCGGGCTGGTGCCTCCGGCGGTCGAAGCCTATCTGCGCGACCACGGCCTCTACGCCCCTCCCCCGGGATCGGGCTCACCGGAGCCCGGGGCGAGCGGGGGCATGGATCGCGCCCGGAAGGGGCATAATCCAGAGTGTTGAACACGCTTTCACCGAGAGGACTGGCCCGGCTACTGATCAGGGCGGCCGAGGACAAGAAGGCGTGGGATCCGGTGATCGTCGACCTGCGGGGCAAGACGACCGTCGCCGACTACTTCGTCATCTGCGACGGCGAGACGGACCGGCAGCTCCGCGCGATCGCCGATGCCATGTTGGAACGAGCCCGGGAGCTGGACATCCGCCCGCTCAGCGTGGCTGGCTACGAGGAGGCGACCTGGATCCTGCTCGACTTCGACTCGGTGCTGGCCCACATCTTCCTGCCCGGCGAGCGCGCCTACTATGATCTCGAGAGCCTCTGGGCGGAGGCCGAGAGGGAGCGCAAAGCCTCCAGCTCTGCCCGCTGATTTGTTTGTGGTGCTCTGAGGGTTACCTGATAGGATTGCTCTCAGAAGTGACGAATGGGCGAGGTGAGCATCCGAGCGACGAGATCCGGGTCCTCTTCGTCGAGGACGATCCCACCGTGGCCCAGATGTACCGGCTCAAGCTGGAGCTGGACGGCTACCGGGTCATCATGGCCCGGGACGGAGAGGAGGGCCTGCGGCTGGCCGCGGAGGTGAGACCCGATCTCGTCTTCCTCGACATTCGCCTCCCCAAGATGGACGGCTTCGCGGTCCTGGAGAAACTGCGGACCTACGAGCCCACTCGTCACCTGCCGGTGGTGATCCTCTCCAACTACGGGGAGCAGGATCTGGTCGAGCGAGGGCTCAAGCTGGGCGCGCTCGACTACCTGATCAAGAGCCAGACCACGCCCGCCCACCTCTCACGCAGCGTCGAGAGCTGGCTGAGGGACGAATGACGTGTCGAGGTCGGTGAGCACCCTGGATCCGGGCTTCGACCTCGACAAGCCCCTCTACACGATCAGCGTCGCCTCCGAGATCCTCGAGACCCACCCCAGGACCCTGATGCTGTACGAGGACGTCGGCCTCATCCAGCCCTTCCGCACCAGCACCAACCGGCGCCGTTACTCCCAGCGCGACATCCGCAAGCTCCAGGTCATCCAATACCTCACCCGGGAGAAGGGGGTCAACCTGGCCGGGGTTCGGCACATCCTGTCCCTCTTCGAGGTCCTGAAGAAGCGCGGCCTCGAGCCGCCGGCCGATCTGGCCGAGGTCTTCCGGCGCTACGCCGAGATCGTCTGACCGTCCGTCCAGGGCGTTGGCTCGACGCCGAGTTGACAGGCGGCGTACAATGCTGACAGCCGAGCACGTGAGCCTTCCAGAGCCCTCCCTCCTTTCTTAGGGTCCTCCGCCGTCCGGTGGAGGACCTTCCTGATTTCTTGCCGCCCTTTCGCCGGGGGCGACCCGCCTCCCCGGTCGTGGGTGCGGCCGAGGGCGTACGCTCTGTGGGCCGTGACCCGCGACGTCGGCATCGACCTCACCGCCTGCTGGCGCCCCCGCGTCGGCATGGTGACCCTCGCGCTCCAGCTCGCCTCCCACCTCCTGGAGGTCGGAGCCCACCGCTACACCCTGTTCTGCAGCCGGGAACGACCCGCCGGCCTGGAGGGCGCGACCTGCCGGGTCGTCCTCTCTCCCTACCGGCACGAGCTCGCCAACAAGCTGCGGTGGTTGCCGTGGGTGGAAGCCAGGGCCGGGCTCGACGCCATGCTCTATCCCTACTGGCCCTGCCCGCCCTGGCGACACCGGGACGCGCCTCCGGTGGTGGTGGAGATCCACGACCTGGCCTTCCGGGTCCGGCCGGACGAGGTGCCCTGGCAACAGCGCGCGTACCTGGGCAGCCTGGTGCCCTCGGCGCTGCACCGGGCCGTCCGGGTGCTGGTCCCCTCGGAGGCGACCCGCCGCGACCTCCTGGCCCACTACCCGCTGCCGGGCCTGGAGGAGCGCGTCCGTGTCGTTCCCGAGGGCTGGAGCCTGGGCGCCGTGGAGCCGGGGGCGCTGCCCCCCGGCCTCCGGCCCGGATTCCTCCTGGCCGTGGGTACGATCGAGCCGCGCAAGAACTACGGTCGTCTCCTGGCCGCCTATCGTCTCCTCAAGGCCGGCGGGGAGGCGCCGCCCCTGGTCGTGGTCGGCCGTCCGGGCTGGGCCTACGGGAGCGTGCTGGCCGAGCTTCGGGCCGAGCCGGGCGTACATCTGCTCGGCCACGTGGACGACGCCACCCTGCGGGCGCTCTACCGGGCGGCCTCGGTCCTGGCCTTCCCCAGCCTGTACGAGGGCTTCGGCCTGCCCCTGCTGGAGGCGATGGCCGAGGGCCTGCCCGCCGTGGCCGGCGCCGCCGGCTCCCTGCCCGAGCTGGCCGGGGGGGCGGCCGTGGTCGTGGAGCCCACCGACGTGGAGGCGATCGCGGACGGTCTGCGGCGGGCGCTCTGCGACTCGGAGCTGAGGGCGCGGCTCTCGGCGGCGGGCCGGGCCCGGGCGGCGGAGTTCACCTGGGAGCGGGCGGCCCGGGCCACGGCTGCGGCCCTGGACGAGACCATACTTGGCTGCTGAGCACCCGTGCCGGCGATGCACCTGCCGACGGCTCCGGACCCCGGCTGAGGTGGGGCTGCCGGGCGGGGACGACCGGCCGGGAGCCGGCAGCGGTCGGAGATGAACGAGGATGACGGAGCTGGACCGGCTGCGCGTGATGGTGGACGCCGAGGACGAGGACGCCGGGAGCGCGGCCCTGCTGCGCTACCTGGGGTCCGGGCGCCGCTTCGAGCTCGATCCCTCGCCGCGGCTCCTGCCCTCTGGTCATCAGCTGGTGCTGGTGATCGGGGATCGGCCACCGGAGGCGGAGGAGGTGGCCGCCTTGCGCGGCCACCTGCGGGCGGGTGGGGGCCTGGTGGTGCTGGGCAGGGCCCTCGCCACCTGGCTGCGAGACCCGGCGCTGGCGGACCTGGCCGGTTGCGCCCCCGGAGAGCGGGCACCCCTCACCGAGCTGCGCGTGCGCCCGGTGCCCGGCTGGCCGGGGTCGGCCCGGCTCGACGAGGAGCTGCGGTTGGTGGACCGGCCCTGGTTGGGCTGCGCCCCACCCGACGCGGAGCCGCTGATCACGGTCCCCTGGCGGTTCCGGGAGGAGGTGGTCGGGTTCCGGCTCGAGACCGATGGTCGGCGGGTCTGCCTCGGGCTGGGCTCCGATCCCGCCCTGCTCGCTGAGCCCGTCTTCCAGCAGCTCGTGCACCGCTGCCTGTGCGCGGCCGCCGGTCTCGAGGCCACCCCCACGCTGGGGGTCGGGCTCTACGGCTACGGCGCCATCGGGCGCGAGCACGCCGAAGCGGTGGCCGCGACCGAAGGGCTGCAGCTGCGACGGATCTGCGACCGATCGCCGGAGCGGCGTGCGGCCGCCGAGACCCGCCACGGGACGCCCGCCTGCGCCGGCCTGGACGCCCTGCTCGGCGATCCCTCCGTGGACGTGGTGGTGGTGGGGCTGCCCCCTTCCGCCCACACCCAGGGCGTGCTGAGCTGCCTGGCGGCGGGAAAACACGTGGTCTGCGAGAAGCCGTTCGCGATCCGGGGGGCGGATGCGGAGCGCATGGTGGCGGCGGCGGAAGCTTCGGAGCGGGTGCTGACCGTCTACCAGAGCCGGCGCTGGGATCCGGACGTCCTGTTGACGAGGCGCCTGGTCGAACGGCACCGGATCGGGTCCCCCTTCTACATGGAGTCCTTCATCGGGGGCTTCTCGCATCCCTGCAGCTACTGGCACAGCCACGAGCCGATCTCGGGCGGGGCGGTCTACGACTGGGGCTCGCACTACCTGGACTGGGCGCTGCTGCTCTTCCCCGGCCAGGTGGTACGGGTCCGGGCCAGCGCCCACAAGCGGGTCTGGCACGATGTCACCAACGCCGACCAGGTACGGGTCGATCTGCGCTTCGCGGGTGGAGAGGAGGCGAGCTTCCTGCAGTCCGACATTGCCGCCGCCCTGAAGCCCAAGTGGTACGTGCTGGGCACGGAGGGTGCCATCGTGGCCGACTGGCGGCTGGAGACGGTGAAGCACCGCTCCTGGAGCGGCGATCTGCTCGAGGCCCGCCTGCAACCGGCCGAGTCGCCGGCCCTGGT
The DNA here is from genome assembly GCA_035653475.1 of Candidatus Dormiibacterota bacterium. Taxonomy (GTDB): domain Bacteria; phylum Chloroflexota; class Dormibacteria; order Dormibacterales; family Dormibacteraceae; genus CADDZO01. The sequence goes on from DASRBU010000306.1 coordinate 6,259, forward strand.
CCGCGTCTACCGGCCGGACGGCGACGGGACCGCGGTCGAGGTCCCTCCGCTGCCGGCCCGGCCGCGCAACGCCTTCTACCGCAACCTCGCCGATCACCTCCTGCTGGGGGAACCGCTGGCGGTCGATCCTCGACAGGCGTGTCGCAACGTGGCCGTGATGGAGGCCGCCACCCGCTCCATCGCCGCCGGGGGCCGGGAGCAGGAGGTCCGCATCTGAGCCGGGGCGGCGTGCGCTGGGGGATCCTGGGCGCGGCCTGGGTGGCGGACCGGGCGCTCCTGCCCGCCTTTCGGGAGGCGCGGGGATCGGAACCGCTCGCCATCGCCGCCCGCGACCCCGAACGCGCGCGGGAGCTGGCGGCCCGGCACGGCGTCCCCCGCGTCCACCCCGGCTACGAGGCCCTGCTCGCCGACCCCGAAGTGGACGCCGTCTACCTGCCCCTGCCCAACTCCCTGCACCGGGGGTGGACGCTGCGGGCGCTGGAGGCGGGCAAGCACGTGCTCTGCGAGAAGCCGCTGGCCCTGGACGCGGGCGAGGCGCGGGAGATGGCCGCCGCCGCCCGGGATTGCGGCCGGCTGCTGATGGAGGCGGTCATGTACCGCTTCCACCCGGCCATGTCCGAGCTGGTGGCCTCGCTGGCCGGCGCCCGCCTCCGCTTCCTGCAGGCCGCCTTCGGCTTCCCCCTGGACGCGGCGGCGAGGCCGGACAACTACCGTCTGCGCCCCGAGCTGGGGGGCGGGGCGCTGCTCGACGTCGGCTGCTACCTGGTCGACCTCGCCCGCTGGCTGCTCGGAGAACCCGAGCAGGTGGACGCCGTCTGGCACCGGGGGCCGACCGGGGTGGATCTCTCCTGCACCGCCGTCCTCGGCTTTCCCGGCGGAGCCCAGGCCGCCCTCCACGCCAGCCTCGAGTGCGCCGAGCACCAGGAGCTGGTCGTCGTCCACGGGGAGGGGGTGGTCCGGCGCGACCGGCCCTTCACCGCCTGGCGGGACCCCCACGACCCCTACCGGATCATGGTCGAGGCCTTCTGTGCCGCCGTCCTCGACGGAGGACCGCCGCCGCTGCCGGTCGAGGGCTCGATCGCCACCCTGGAGGTCCTGGACCGCATCCGCGCCGTCGCCGGGGCGCGGCCGGAGGGCCGACCGGGGACGGGCGAGACGGGGGCGGCCGGGGCCTGAGCCCCGGGTGGCGTGCGGCCATCCGGACGTCCCGGTCGTGCTCGGCTGCCGCTACCCGAGGGGTCCGATGAGGCCTGGATCGGACGGCTCGGGTCAGGATGCGGGAGATCGTGTCGTCCTCCACCAGCTGCTTCGGGCCCGGGCGACCTTTGCCCCCGATGGAGCCGTCGCGTCGCCGGTACTGGTGGGCCAGGGCGACCAGCTGGCCCGTGGCCCGATCGTCGTGGCCGAGCCGCTGGCTCCGAGCGCACCTCGGCTCCCGGGCCCTGGGGGGACTCGGGTGGGCCTCCCGGAGCACCTGCACCAGCCGCTCCCCTGGTGCCGCCCGCTCCACGCAAGCGGCGTGGTTGAAGCGGCGACGGAGTTCCTCCGCGGACACCCGTCCTCATCTCAGGAGTGACCGATGAGCGTCGCGGAGCAGCACCTCGGGCTGTTGAACCGCCTGGTCGACTCCCTCGACGTTCGGATCTCGCTTGCCGCCTTCGAGGGCTGGCTCGCCCCGCTCACGGCCCAGGTCGTCGGACCTGGCCCATGGCTGCTCGATCACCTGCTCCGGGGCGTGGAGGGGTCCCCACGGGACCGGTCCCGTGGGGTCCCCGTGGAGCTCGGCCTGGCCGAATGCACCAGCGGGCACCGTTGCGAGGGGAGCTTCGGGAGCAGCTCGCCTCCCTGGCTCGGAACTGCATGCTCGAGCTCACCATCGACGGCGTACGGGAGGCGCCCGTGCAGGTTGCCGACACGACCAGCAGCGTGATCGATGGCATCCCTCCTTTCACCACCGGGGGGGAGCGGTCGTGGTGACAACTTGGTACACGACCCGTAACGGCATCCGCGTGAGCAGCTCACCGTCCAGCGGGACGTCGAGCCCGGAGGGCGCTCGGGGAACCAGCCTCAGGCGTCGGCTACCCCGAGCGGCTCCGTTCTTCAGCATGATCAGGGCCATCAGGCCGATCCCGATCGAGGGCATCGGCGGCGCCTCCGCCCCCGGCGGTGCCTGTCCCTGGACCAGGATGCGGTCGACGATCCGAATCGCGCTCAGGACCCCGTCCCTTTCCTCCAGAACGCGCTCGCAGAGGAAGGCGCCCGACGGGTACGGACCGGCGGAGGGTCGCACCTGCCAGAGGAGTGGGCCACGGGCCTCAGGCATCCTCTGGAGACCCTGCCCGGGTCGCCCCGCTCCGGGCGGCCGTGGCGTCGCCCACCGCGATGAGCCGGTGGGGCGAGAAGGTAGGGCGGTGCCGTCTCGTCCGTATCCTCTCTCCGGTACCCTGGGCTCGTGGACCCCGACCGCCGGCGTCTCGACCCGGATCGGGAGCACTCCTTCCGTCTCCGCATCGTCCTGGGACAGGTGACGCGGGTGGAGGCGGAGGGCAACGCCCGGGATCTGGCCGTCCTCCTACGACGGGCGGGGACGGCCTTCGCCCGCCGGGCCGAGGCCGCGGCGGGTCTGATCGAGCGGCTGGGCGGACGGGGATGGCGGCTGGCGGCGGACGGCTCGGGGGCGGGCCGAGTGGCCTCCCCCGCTCACGGCTTCGCCGAACCGGAGGGGAGGGTGCTGCCGGAGGCGGTGACGCTGGTCAAGGACGCCCTTCCCGCCCAGATCGTGGCCGACCTGGAGGACCTGGCGACACCGGGAGTGGATCTGGGCGGAGGGCTGCACGTGCGCCTGGAGACCATGGACCTGCCGGCCCGAGTGGTGGGCGACGCCGTCGAGCTGGTCTACACGCCACGGGAGTACCTGGCCACCTTCTCCCCCGGCGCCTGAGCGCCCACCTCGGCCCCCCTGGCGCTCCGGCCCTGCGACCTGCCCTCCACCGCGCCGCCGCGCCCTCGCCGCGGCCCTGGGGTTGACCCGGGTGGCTCAGTCCTCCACCACCACCGTGGCCCCGATCCTGGCCCAGGCGTAGAGGGTGTGCAGGGGGGCGTCGGGGACGTGCACGCAGCCGTGGCTGGCGTAGGGCCCGTACTGGGAGCCGGGACCGTAGGCGCCGGCGGGCTCCCAGGGCGCGCTGTGGAGGAAGGTGCCGTCGGAGACGAACTCCATGGCGTCGTAGACCCAGGCTGGGTTGTAGTAGAAGGGGCTGCTCCGGGGCCAGGGCGAGACCATGTGGTAGGCGGGGTACTTGGCGAAGACGTGGAAGGTGCCGCGGTCGGTCGGGAGCTGCGGTCGGCCGGTGGTGACCGGGGTGGCCAGGAAGGGGCACCCGTGGTCGTAGGCCACCAGGCGCTGGCTGGCCAGGTGCACGACGATGAGCTGGTCGGGGGCGTCGGCGACGCAGCCGCCCAGCTGGCGGGCCCGGTCCACGGCCGCGGCCAGGCCGTCGACCGCCCGCTGGAGCTCCTGGACCGAGCGGTCCATCCGGTCGTCGTCCTGCGCCCGCTCGGCGGCCTGGAGGTCGGCGCGGGCCGCCTCGGCCTGGGCCACGGGGTCGCCCGTCACCCGCAGGGCCGCCGCCTGCTGGAGCAGGTCGGGAAGACCGCCCAGGAGCCGGTCGGCGCGGGCCCGCAGGTCGAGGCGGTGCTGGAGCGTGGCCAGGGCAGCCCGCGCCGCGGTGACCACGGCGTCGTGCTGCTCCAGCTGCTGCGGGTACTGCAGACGGAGGAAGGCCTGGGCCCGCCCCAGGACCTGGGGCGCCGGATCGGTGCGCAGCCCGGTCCGTTGTGCGGCAACCAGGGCCGACTGCAGCTCCGTCACCGCCTCGGCGACGTCACGGGGCTGACCCTGGCCGTCCAGGCCGCCCGCGGCCTGGGCGAGGCGAGCGCGGGCCTGCGCCTGCCGGGTCGCCTCCGCTTCCCACTGCCTGGCCAGGGCCAGGTAGCCGGCGATGTCGTCGGTTCGGCCCAGGGCCTCCCGCTGGCTCCGGTAGGTGGCGGCGTAGTTGGGTCCGCCCACCTCCTCGAGCCGGGAGAGGGCGGCCTCGGCCCGGCGCCTGGCGTCGGCGAGGGCCCGCTGGTGGGCGGCGGCGCCCAGCTGCTCGGGTCGTCCCAGGGGGTCGACCACCAGGGCGCCGGAGACCACCGGGTAGGGCAGCATCAACACCCGTTGTGATCGCAGCCGCTCCAGGGCGAGCCGGGCTGGGGCGTAGCTCGCGGCCGGCACCCCGGCTCCCTCGTCGTCCCGCCAGCGCTGCTCCAGGGCCGACGCGCGCGCCTGGAAGGCCGCGGCGTCGGCGACGCCGAGTCCGATCAGCGCTGCCGCTCCCAGGGCGGCGCCCAGGGCCGCCCGAACCCGACGCTCCACTCCGTACCACACAACGGCGGATGTGGCCCCGACGTTCCGAGGCGGGTCGGCTGGGGGCCGGGGCACGGGTCCGACCCGGCCCGGTGGCACCCCGGTGTGCCCCAGGCCGTCGGCTGGGTCTAGCGGCCGCTGGGCTCGGGGGCCGCCTCCGGTTCGGCCGCCTCCGCTGCCGGGGTCGCCGACCGGGGCGCCGGGGTCGCCACCGGGACCACCTGGTGGAAGTCGCGCAGGGCCGTCTCCCAGTCCGCCAGCAGCTCCGCCGCGCGGCGGCTGCCGGTGCGCCGGTGGTGCTCCTCGACCAGGGCGCGCAGCTGCTCTGCGTCCTCGGCGGGCACGGGCCGAGCCACCACGCTCTCGGTGTTGAGCTGCCGGTACTCCCGGATGTAGGCGACGCCACCGGTCATGCCCGCGCCCACGTTCCAGCCCACCGGGCCCAGCGAGACCGCGATCCCACCGGTCATGTACTCGCAGAAGTGATCACCGGCCCCTTCGACCACCGCCACCGCTCCGGAGTTGCGCACGCAGAAGCGCTCACCCACCCGTCCGGCCAGGAAGAGCGTCCCACCGGTGGCGCCGTAGAGGCAGGTGTTGCCGGCCAGCACGGGGTCACGGGCGGCGTCCTCGGCGAAGGGCTTGACGACGATGGTGCCCCCACCCATCCCTTTGCCCACGTAGTCGTTGGCCTCGCCCTCCAGCACCAGCTCCACCCCCCGGTCGAGCCAGGCGCCGAAGCTCTGCCCGGCGCTGCCGCGGTAGTGGCGGCGCTCGTCGCGCAGGTCCGCGCCCACCGCCCGATGGGAGTTGTCGATGGCACCGCTGGGCGGCGATCCCCCGGGCGGCTGGCCGTTGCGCTCCCAGCGCCGGCGACGGGGTGCGTTCGGGTCGGAGGGGGCGCGCAGGATGAAGCTCAGGTCCAGGCCCAGGTCGTTGCCCAGCTCGCGGAGCAGCTCGACCCTGCCCACCACCTCGTCCAGGCTGCGGGCGCCGGCCAGGGCCAGGTACTCGCGCGCCTCCTCGGCGATCAGGGTCAGATAGGTGATCACGTGCTCGGGCCGGCCGGCGAACTTCGCCCGCAGGTCCTCGCGTTGGGTGGCGATGCCGGTCGGGCAGGTGTTGAGGTGGCACTGGCGGGCCATGTCGCAGCCGAGCGCGACCATGACCCCGGTGCCGAAGCCGAACTCCTCGGCGCCGAGCATGGCCGCGATCACGATGTCCCGCCCGCTGCGCAGGCCGCCATCGGTCCGCAGGGAGACCCGTTCGCGCAGGCGTTGCTCGACCAGGACCTGCTGGGCCTCGACCAGGCCCAGCTCCCAGGGCACGCCGGCGCTCTTGATCGAGGAGAGCGGGGAGGCGCCGGTGCCACCGGAGTGGCCGCTGATCAGGATGTAGTCGGCGCGGGCCTTGGCCACGCCGGCCGCGATCGTCCCCACCCCGGCCTCCGAGACCAGCTTCACCCCCACCCGGGCCCGCGGGTTGACTGCCTTCAGGTCGTAGATGAGCTGGGCCAGGTCCTCGATCGAATAGATGTCGTGGTGGGGGGGCGGCGAGATCAGCTGCTGGCCGGCCTGGGCGTGTCGCAGCCGTGCGATCAGCGCGGTCACCTTGATGCCCGGCAGCTGGCCCCCCTCCCCCGGCTTCGAGCCCTGGGCGATCTTGATCTCCAGCTCGTCGGCCCGGCGCAGGTAGCGAGGGGTCACCCCGAAACGGGCCGAGGCCACCTGCTTGATCCGGTTGTCTCGGCGCGGTCCCGGGGCATCGTAGTCGTCCGGGTCCTCGCCCCCCTCGCCCGAGTTGGAGCGGGCGCCCATCTCGTTCATGGCCACGGCCAGCGTGGTGTGAGCCTCGGGCGAGAGCGCGCCCAAGGACATGGCCGTCGAGATGAACCGCTTCCGGATCTCCGTCGCTGGCTCGACCTCGTCCAGCGGCGCCGGGGCCGTGGCGGGCACGATCTCCAGCAGGTCGCGCAGCTCCTGCGGAGGCCCCATCGTGGACAGCTCCCTCCAGCGGCGGTACTCCTCCGGGTCACCGGTCTGCGCCGCCTTTTGCGCCGCCCGGACCGCCAGCGGGTTGTAGGCGTGAAACTCCCCCGACTTCCGGAAGCGCACCCGGCCGTGGTCGGGCAGCGCGTCCTTGCCCGCGGGCTCCTCGCTGGGCTCCCAGGCCAGGCGCTGCCAGTCGCGCAGGCGACGTTCGAGGTCGGCGAAACCGGCGCCGCCGATGCGTGAGGGAACCGTGGGCAGGCAGAGCTCCATCACCTCCGCGCCCAGCCCCAGCGCCTCGTAGACGTGGGCCCCGCAGTAGGAGGCGACGCAGGAGATGCCCATCTTGGACATGACCTTGAGCAGGCCGTGCTCCAGGGCGTGGCGATAGCGGAGCCGGGCCTCCTCGCCGCCCAGGAGCTGGGCCTGGGCCAGGGCCAGGTAGGGGTGGACGGCGCCGGCACCGGTGGTGATCAGGCAGGCCACGTCGTGCACGTCGACGGCGTCGCCGGCGATCGCCACCAGATCCTTCTGCATGCGCTGCCCGCGACGCAGCAAGGCCTCGTGCACGGCCCCCACGGCCAGGGCCATGGGAACCGGCAGCCGCCGGGGGCCCGCCCTGCGATCGCTCAAGGCCACGATGCCGGGGCTCGCCTCGGTGGCCTCGCGGCAGAGGCGTTCGAGGGCCCCGCGCAGATCCTCCTCCGGGCCGACGGTGGCGTCCAGGACGGTGGCCCGCTCCAGGACGCGGACCAGCTCGCCGGCGCCGAGGACGGGCGACTCCAGCTCCAGCAGGCCACCCGCCAGCCCGCTGGCGGCGGGGTGGAGCCGCTGCCGGAGACGGTCTCCTGCCTCGTTCTCGGGACCGAGCGTCTGGCCCCGGGCCCCGAGCGTCACCCGCAGGGACATCACCGAGCGCTCTCGCAGGGGGTCGATGGCCGGGTTGGTGACCT
>DASRBU010000307.1:0-9594 GCA_035653475.1 Candidatus Dormiibacterota bacterium
TGTTGCGGTTGGCCTCGGCCAGCACCCCGGGCTCGAAGCGGCGCGAGCCCTCCCGGAGGGCGGCCTCCAGGTCGATGGTGCCCACCACCCGGTCCTCGGAGGCGTTGATCGGCAGCTCCACCACCCGCATCCGCCGCCGGCCGCGAGGGAGGTCCTCTCCGGCCGCCAGCCGACCCCGACAGTCGCTGCAGAGCGCCGCCCGGTCGTCGGGATCGCAGCCGAAGACGCAGCCCTCGACCACCTCCTGCTCGGGCAGGAGGCGGGCCAGGGCGCGCACGGCGGTGGACTTCCCGGTGCCCTTCTCGCCCCGGATCAGCACCCCGCCGATGGCGGGATGCACCGCGTTGAGACAGAGCGCCAGCTTCATGCGCTCCTGACCCACGATCGCGGTGAAGGGGAAGGTGTGCCGAATGCTCATCTCCGCTCCCGGAAGGCCCGGGCGCGCCGGCCGGGCCGTCGTCTTCTCTTGCTCCGAGCCCCTCTCTCACGATACCGGTGTGCGGGCGCGGGGAGCGGCCGGACGAAGAGCCCGGAGCCGGGCCCGGCCGGGTGCGAATCGGAGGGTCAGCTCGTGGCCGGCGTTCCCTCCAGCGCCTGCCACAGCTCGCGCACGGCCTCGGCCGAGCGATGGAGCGCCGCTCGCTCCTCGGCGGTGAGCTCGATCTCCAGGATCCGCTCCACGCCGCCCGCGCCCAGGACGCAGGGCACCCCCACGAAGATGCCGTCGATGCCGTACTCGCCCTCCAGCAGGGCGGCACAGGGGAGCACGCGCTTCTTGTCCAGCAGGATGGCGTCGACCATCTCCACCACCGAGGCCGAGGGGGCGACGTAGGCGCTCCCGGTCTTGAGCAGTGAGACGATCTCGCCGCCCCCGTTGCGGGTGCGCTCGACGATGGCCTGGATGCGGTCCTCCGGCAGCAGCTGGGTGAGCGGGATGCCGGAGACCGTGGTGTACCGGGGCAGGGGGACCATGGTGTCGCCGTGGCCGCCGAGCACGAATCCGTGGACGTCCTCCACCGAGACGCCCAGCTCCATGGCGATGAAGGTGCGATACCGGGCGCTGTCCAGGACGCCGGCCATCCCCACCACCCGCTGCTTGGGGAACCCGCTGACCCGATGGGCCAGGGTGACCATGGCGTCCAGCGGGTTGGAGACCACCACCAGCATCGCCCGGGGCGAGGTCTCCCGGATCCGCTCGGTGACCTCCCGGACGATGCCTGCGTTGGTTCGCAGGAGGTCGTCCCGGCTCATCCCGGGCTTGCGGGCGATGCCCGAGGTGATCACGACCAGGTCCGAGTCGGCCGTCTCCTGGTAGCCGTTGCTGCCCGTGATCACGGAGTCGTAGCCGTAGATCGGCCCCGCCTGGGTGATGTCCAGCGCCTTTCCCTGAGGGAGCCCCTCCACGATGTCGACCAGGACCACGTGGGCGTAGTCGCGCTCCGCCAGCCGCTGGGCCAGGGTGCCACCCACCATGCCGGCACCGACCACGGTCACCTTGTATCTGGGCATGTGAACACTCCTCCGTCGTTGCCGTTCCACCGCCGGTTCGGACGGCGCGGGCCGTCCCCCACGCCTCACCCGGGGGCGGCGCTCGTCTCCGGGCCCGGATCCCGGCGCCCGGCGGGTCGGGGCTCCCGGCCTCCGCTCCCGCCCGTCATCAGAAGCCCTCGCCCTCGGTCTCGAACAGCTCCGGCCCGGCCAGCCGCCGGGCGAAGGTCAGGAAGCCGGTGTGCGCCACCATGCGGTGCGCCGGGCGCAGGCTGCGCCCTCGCACCGTCCAGGGGCGCTCCAGCACCTCCAGGGTCTCGATCAGGCCGAAGCCGCCCAGCTCCCGCAGACCCTCGCAGAAGCGCTGGACCTGGGTGGCGTTGGGGCAGTGGGCGAAGATCAAGCCGCCCGGCACCAGGGCCTCGGCCGCGCCCGGCAGCGCCCGCCAGGGCTCGGGGAGGTCGAGCAGCACCCGGTCCGCCCCCCGGTCGGGGATCCCCTGGTAGACGTCGCCCAGCCGGAGCTCGAGGTTAGGGGGGAGCTGGCCCAAGACCTCCTCGACCACGGCCCGGGCGGCGGCGTGGAAGTCCTCCCGGGCCTCGTAGGACACCACCCGCCCCTGGGGTCCGACCGCCCGCCAGGCGGCCAGGGTCAGGGCGGCGGTCCCGGTGCCCGCCTCGACCACGAACGCCCCCGGCCGCAGGTCGGCGTGGACGAGGATCGCGCCCAGGTCCTTGGGGTAGATGGGCTGGGCCCGGCGCTTGCGCTCCACCACCTGCTCGGCGAAGGTGGGACGCAGGGCCAGCAACCGGCGGCCGAGGTTGGTGGTCACGATCGTGCCCTCCGGTCGGCCGATGAGCTCGTCGTGGGCCACCGTCCCCCCGTGCATCGAGAAGGTGGCTCCCGGCCGCAGCTGCACCCGGTAGCGCCGACCGGCCCGATCGTGGAGCAGGATCACCTCGCCGGCCCTCAGCCAGCCGGCGCAGGTCGTCGGCCCCGACACGTCGCCGCCCACGGCGTCACTCTACTATTCAAGGCGGTATGCAAAAGGCAACCGCTCGCTGGGCCGGGCGCAAGGTGAAGTTCGTGATCGAGGCCGGCTCGGGGCACCGGGCCGAGGTCGACGAGCCCCCCATCCTGGGCGACGACCAGGGGATGCGGCCCACGGAGATGCTGCTGGGTGCCCTCGGGGCCTGCACCGGCATCAACGCCGCGCTCCTCCTCAAGAAGTTCAAGCAGCGCTTCCGCTCGCTGGCGGTGGAATGCGAGGGCGAGCAGGAGCCGGACTGGCCTCACGCCTTCACCGGGATCGAGATCCGATTCGTGATCGGCTGGGAGGAGGGGTTCACCCCCGACGACGAGCTGGTGGGGCGGGCGCTGGACCTGGCCTGCAACCGGTACTGCCCGGTCGACGCCACGCTGACCCGGGGCACCCGGATCGGGTTCCGCCGGGTCGACGCCTGAGCCCCCGGCGCCGGGCTCGGCCGCTTCGGGGCCCTGACTAGAATTAGAGGCGTTGTCCCGTCCCACCCGACCGCGCTTGGAGTTCGAGTGCTCAGCGACTACGTCCCGCTGCTGATCTTCACGGTGATCGTGCTGGTGGTGGCCGGTGCCCTGGTCATCCTCTCCTACCTGCTCGGGCCGAGCAAGCCCACCCGCAGCAAGCTCATGCCCTACGAATCCGGCATCGTGCCCACCACGCCGGCGCGGCACCGGCTGTCGGTCAGGTTCTACCTCACCGCCATGCTGTTCATCGTCTTCGACGTCGAGGCCATCTTCTTCTACCCCTGGGCGGTCGTCCTCCACCAGCTGCGCTGGTACGGCGTGATCGAGATGTTCGTCTTCATCCTGGTCCTGGCCGTGGTACTGGCGCACATCTGGCGAAAGGGGGGCTTCGAGTGGGAGTAGAGCAGCTGGCCGAGCTCCTCGGCGACAACATCCTGACCACGACCGTCGGCAAGGCGATCGGCTGGGGACGGGCCAACTCGGTCTGGCCGTTCCAGTTCGGTCTGGCCTGCTGCGCCATCGAGATGATGCACGCCAGCGGTCCCACCTTCGACATCGCCCGTTTCGGCTCCGAGGCCATGCGGGCCTCGCCCCGCCAGGCCGACCTCATGATCGTGGCCGGCCGGGTGTCGCAGAAGATGGCGCCCGTGCTGCGCCAGCTCTACGACCAGATGCCGGAGCCGAAGTGGGTGATCTCCATGGGGGCCTGCGCCTCCACCGGGGGCGTGTTCAACAACTACGCCATCCTGCAGGGCGTCGACAAGATCGTGCCCGTGGACGTCTACGTCCCGGGTTGTCCGCCCACGCCGGAGGATCTCCTCAACGGCTTGATGATCCTCCAGGAAAAGATCAAAGCACAAGGGATCAAGCCACGTCTATGACGCCCGTGAAGCTCCCCGAGGACATCCTCGACCACGGGGTGATCGCGGGTGACGAGCACCTCACCGTCGCCCGCGACCGCATCCGCGAGACCCTGGAGACGCTCAAAGCGCAGGGCTACGAGAGCTACGTGTTCATGACCTGCGTCGACCACCTGGCCACGCCGGTCGTGGAGCGGCCGCCCGAGCGCTTCGAGCTCGTCTACCAGTTGCGGAACATGCGGACCCACCACGAGCTGCGGGTCAGGGTGTTCGTGCCCGAGGACGACCCCCGGGTGCCGAGCGTCCACGACCTCTACGGTCCGGCCAACTGGGACGAGCGTGAGACCTGGGACCTGTTCGGGATCGTGTTCGAGGGTCACCCCAACCTGACCCGGATCCTGATGCCGGACGACTGGGTCGGGCATCCGCTCCGCCGTGACTACCCCGTGGGCGGCGAGCCCGTGGACTTCTCCGAGGACCACGAGACCTGGCAGTCCACGCCTCCGGAGGCTTGACCGATGGCTGAGAGGAGACTCGAGCAGACCGGGGTGCAGGGCATGACGATCACGCGCACCAGGGAGCGTCCGGCGGAGGGGCGAGGTGAGCTGCTCACGGTCAACTTCGGTCCCCAGCATCCGAGCACGCACGGGGTCCTGCGGCTGGTCGTCGACCTGGACGGCGAGGTCATCCGGGGCGTGCGGCCGGTGATCGGGTACCTGCACACCGGCATCGAGAAGCAGATGGAGGCCCTCCGCTGGCAGCAGGGCGTGGTCGTCACCGACCGCCACGACTACCTCTCGCCGCCCATCAACAACCTGGCCTACGCGCTGGCGGTGGAGAAGCTGATGGGGATCGAGGTCCCCCCACGGGCCCAGGCCTTGCGCGTGATCATGTCCGAGCTGACCCGCATCGCCTCCCACCTGGTGTGGCTGGGGACGAGCGGGCTCGAGCTGGGGGCGATGGGCGTGTTCATGTACGCCTTCCGGGATCGGGACAAGATCCTGGCCATGAACGAGGAGATCTCCGGCTACCGGATGCACACCTCCTACATCCGGCCCGGTGGGGTGATGGCCGACGCCACCCCCCGCTTCCTGGAGATGCTGGAGGCCTTCATCCGCCAGATGCCCTCCTGCATCGACGAGTACGAGGACCTGCTGACCAACAACCCGATCTGGATCGCGCGCACCAAGGGCATCGGGCGCCTGCCCGCCCAGGACGCCATCCGGCTGGGCGCGACCGGTCCCATGCTCCGGGGCTCGGGCGTGAACTGGGACCTGCGCAAGGACCGGCCCTACTGCGGGTACGAGCAGTACGACTGGCAGGTCGCGGTCGAGGACGGCTGCGACTGCTACGCCCGCTACTTGGTCCGCATCCGGGAGATGCGTCAGTCGGTCCGGATCCTGCGTCAGGCCCTGGACGGGCTCCCCGGAGGGCCGGTCAACGTCGACGACCGCAAGCTCCTCCCCCCACCCCGCGAGGAGCTGGACACGTCGATGGAGGCCGTCATCCACCACTTCAAGCTCTTCACCGAGGGCTACTCTCCGCCCGCCGGGGACGTCTACGTGGCGGTGGAGTCGGGCCGAGGGGAGAACGGCTGCTACATCGTGTCCGACGGCACCCACAAGCCCCGTCGGGTGAAGTTCCGCTCGGCCTCCTTCGTGCACCTCCAGGCCCTGGAGCTCATGGCCATGGGGCACATGATCTCGGACTTCATCGCCATCATCGGCACCGCGGACACCGTTCTCGGAGACGTCGACCGCTAGTGGCACTCTCGAAGCACGCGATCGAGGAGATCAAGGGGCTGCCCGGGCGCTTCCCGGAGGTCAGGAGCGCGGTGGTGCCCGCGCTCGACATCGCCCAGGAGGAGCTGGGATACCTGACCCCGGAGGCGATGAGCGAGGTGGCCGGACTGCTCGGGATCGACCCGGGCTACGTGGAGGGCGTGGCCACCTTCTACACCCTCTTCCACCTGGAGCCCGTCGGCAAGCACCACTTCTACGTCTGCACCAACCTCTCCTGCATGCTGCGGGGCGCGGAGGCGATCTGCGAGCACCTCCGCCGGCGCATCGGCGTGAGCCGGGAGCGGGAGGTCAGCGCCGACGGCCTCTTCAGCTACGAGGAGGTCGAGTGCCTGGGCGCCTGCGAGTTCGCGCCCATGATGCGCTACGCGCACGCCTACCACTACGAGCTGACGCCGGAGAAGATCGACGCCCTGGTGGAGGCCGCGCGCGCGGCCGAGACGAGGAAGCCGTCCCGGGCCGGGGATGGGTCGGGGCGCGCGGAGGCGGAGCAGCCCCATGGCCGGTGACGTCCGGGCCTCCCTCGCCCCCGGCGAGCTGCGCGGCTCCCACGGGCCGGCCCGCCACCACCTCTTGACCTCGCTCTTCGGGACCCCGGATCTCCACCGCCTGGCGGTGTACCGGGAGCACGGCGGCTACCAGTCCCTGGAGAAGGCCCTGCGGGAGATGACGCCGGAGCAGATCCACGCCGAGGTGAAGGCCTCGGGCCTGCGCGGCCGCGGGGGTGCCGGCTTCCCCACCGGCACCAAGTGGAGCTTCATCCCCGGAGACGTGCCCGGCCCGAGGTACGTGGTGGTCAACTTCGACGAGGCCGAGCCCGGCACCTGCAAGGACCGCTACCTGGTCGAGCACTCGCCCCACCTGCTGCTGGAGGGCGCCTGCATCGCCCAGTACGCGATCGGTTCCCACCAGGCCTGGGTCTACATCCGGGGCGAGTACGACCGCCCCTACCGGATGCTGGTGGAGGCGATCGCCGAGCTACGCGAGGCGGGCATCCTGGGACCGCGCCCGTTCGGGGTCGACTATCCCCTGGACATCCAGCTCTACCGGGGCCACGGTGCCTACATCTGCGGCGAGGAGACGGCCCTGCTCGAGTCCCTGGAGGGCAAACGCGCCCAGCCGCGCTCCCGGCCCCCCTTCCCAGCGGTCAAGGGCGCCTGGGGCCGTCCCACCCTGCTCAACAACGTCGAGACCCTGGCCAACCTGCCCTGGATCGTCCGTCACGGCGGCGCCGCGTACGCGAGGTTCGGCGTCGAGCGTTCCCGGGGCACCCGCCTGCTCTCGGTGAGCGGCAACGTCCAGCGCCCGGGCGTCTACGAGGTGGAGCTCGGGGTCAGCTTCCGCCACGTGATCATGGAGCTGGCCGGAGGCCCGCCCCCCGGACGGCGGGTCAAGGCCTTCTGGCCGGGCGGATCGTCGGCCCCGGTGCTGCCCGAGTCCATGCTCGACGTCTCCACCGACCTGGACGAGCTGGCCCGGGTCGGCTCCATGGGGGGCTCGGGCGGCGTGATCGTGATGGACGACTCCCACTGCATGGTCAAGGCCGCCCGACGCCTGATCCGCTTCTACGCCCACGAGTCCTGCGGCAAGTGCACGCCCTGCCGGGTGGGCACCAACTGGGCGGAGCGTACCTTCGAGCGCATCCTCCGCGGCCAGGGGACGGCGGCCGACCTGCAGATCCTGGACCACGTCCAGGACGCGCTCCAGAACGGCCGCTGCCTTTGCGGCCTGGGGGACTCGGCGGGCTGGGTGATCATGTCCACGATGCGACACTTCCGCGACGAGTACGAGGCGCACGCCCTGCACCGCCGGTGCCCGGTGGGCGAGTGCCGGATCGAGATCGAGAGGGTGGGAGCCCATGCCTGAGTCCGATGCCGCTCGACGGGTGGAGACGGTCACCCTGACCATCGACGGCCGGCAGGTGAGCGTGCCCAAGGGCACGCTGGTGGTGGAGGCGGCGAAGCAGGTCGACATCGAGATCCCCGTCTTCTGCTACCACCACAAGCTGGACCCGGTCGGTGCCTGCCGACTGTGCCTGGTCGAGATCGCCCCCGGTCCGCCTCGGCCCCAGACCGCCTGCACCACCCCGGTCGCGGAGGGCATGGTGGTCCGGACCCAGGGCCCCCTCGCGGTCGCGGCCCGGGCGGACATCCTCGAGTACGAGCTGGTCAACCACCCTCTGGACTGCCCGGTCTGCGACAAGGGCGGGGAGTGCCCGCTCCAGGACTACACCTTCCGGCACGGGTACCCGACCAGCCGGGTCGACGCACCCAAGGTGCACTTCGAGAAGCCCATCGCCCTCTCGGACCGTATCGCCCTCGACCGCGAGCGCTGCGTTCTCTGCTATCGCTGCACGCGGTACTACGACGAGATCGCCTGGGAGCAGGAGCTCACGGTCGATCAGCGCGGCATCCACAGCTTCATCACCAGCCAGTTCGGCCAGCCCCTGCACTCGATCTTCAGCGGCAACATCATCGACCTCTGCCCGGTGGGCGCGCTGACCAGCCGGGTCTGGCGATTCGAGTCACGCCCCTGGGACATGCGGCCGACCGCCTCCGTCTGCGCCACCTGCGCGGTGGGCTGCAACGTCACGCTCTGGGAGCGCCGCAACCAGCTGGTGCGGGTGACCTCGCGCGAGAACGACGAGATCGACGAGGGCTGGATCTGCGACCGCGGCCGCTTCGGGTACAC
Organism: Candidatus Dormiibacterota bacterium; assembly: GCA_035653475.1. Classification (GTDB taxonomy): domain Bacteria; phylum Chloroflexota; class Dormibacteria; order Dormibacterales; family Dormibacteraceae; genus CADDZO01. The sequence continues at coordinate 8,345 of DASRBU010000307.1, forward strand.
GCAGGTGAACGATCCGGCTCGGCTGCGCGTCCCCCTGGTGGCGGGCCGCGAGGACTCCTGGGATGAGGCGCTGACGGCCCTGGTCGAGGCCACGGCCGGCCGTGGCCGGCGGCTCGGCATCTCCCTTCCCCAGGACGTCACCAACGAGGAGCTGTACCTCCTGAGCCGCCTGCTGGCCGGTCCCTGGAAGGGGGCCCGGGTCACCCTGGAGCGTCGCAGCCTGCTGCCGCCCCCGCCGCCCGACGCCATGTCCATCCGGGATCTCGACGCTTGCCGGGCGCTGGTGGTGGTGGCCTCCGATACCGCCGACGACGTCCCCGTGGTCAACCTCCGCATCAAGAAGGCGGTGAAGAAGCTGGGGGCACGCCTGGTCATCGTCCATCCCCGGGATCTCGACCTGGACCGGTGGCCGCACGCCGTGCACCTTCGGCCCGAGCCGGGCGGAGCCGCCGCCGCGGTGCGGGCGCTGGCCGGCCACGAGCTGCTCCGCGAGGGGCCGGTCGGCATCCTCTGGGGCGACGGCCGGGGGACCGAGCCGGTCGGGGAGTTGGCGGTGGCGGTGGCCGAGCTGGCGACGGCGGTGGGGGGACGACAGATGCCGCTCTACCGCGCCGCCAACGAACGCGGGGCGCTGGCGGCCGGCGTGGTGGGCGCGCCCGACGACCTCGACGGCTGCGAGGCCGTGATCTGCTGGGGGCCGCCGCCGTCCGGCCGCATCCCGGCCAGCGCCCGCTTCGCCGCCGTCTGGGACATCCTGCTCAGGCCCGAGCACGGCCGGCCGGACGTGGTCCTCCCCGACCTGAGCTTCGCCGAGACCCAGGGCAGCTACACCAACCTGGAGGGGCGGGTGCAGTTCGTGCGCCCCGCCCTGGTCCCTCGGCCTCCGCTGCGCGAGGGCTGGGAGGTGCTGGCGGAGATCGGGCAGCGATTGGGCATGGCGGGGATGGAGTACGCCGGCATCTTCCAGATCCAGCGCGAGGCCGCCCGGGCGATCCCGGCCTTCGCCCCTCTGGCCGGCCCGCCCGATCCCCAGCCCGAGCCGACGCCGGTCCTCTACGGTCCTGCCCGACCATGAGCCCCTTGCTCACCATCCCCAACCCCGGCGGCGTCTGGACCCACCCCGTCCTGCACTGGGTGATCGCGGTCGCCGCCATGCTGGTCCTGGTCTTCGTCCTGCTCACGGCCGCCGCCTACACGGTCTGGTTCGAACGCGTGGCCCTGGGCCGCCTCCAGCGCCGCCCCGGCCCCAA
>DASRBU010000308.1:0-4010 GCA_035653475.1 Candidatus Dormiibacterota bacterium
GCGAGAGGACAGGATCGTGGCCTACGTGGTGGCCGAGATGCCGGGGGAGGTGAGCCTGGAGCGAGCCCATGCGGTCGAGACCGAGCTCGAGGAGCGGCTGCGGCGCGCGCTCCCCGACCTGTCCGAGGTGGTGGCCCGAGCCGTGCCCTGAGCGCCCGGGCGCGCTCCCGTGCCTGCATGCCGCCGGGGCCGGCGGAGAGGCCGGTGTGAGATGACGAGGCTCAGGCCGGGAACTCCCGGCGACCTGCCCGGCCTGTGGGCACTGCTGGTCGAGGAGGTCCAGCGGGGAGAACGCGATTGCGTGCCCCCCACCCACGCCCTGGAGGGCCTGGGCAAGGCCATCGACTGGCCCACGCGCTCCCGGGTGGTCGAGGACCGGGATGGCCCGCTGGCCATGGTACTGGTGCTGGAGCGGACCACCCGGGAGGGCGCGGTGGCCCGGGTGGAGACCGCCGCCCGGGACGAGGCCGAGCGGGAGCGGTTGCTCCGCTGGGGGATCGGGTTCGGGCTGGCCACGGGCGCGGCGACGGCGGAGGTATGGCGGTCGAAGGCGGCGCCCGACCCCTCCCCGGAGCTGGGGCTGATCGCGGTTCGTCCTTTCTGGCGGATGGATCGAGCCGACCTGGCCGGGCTCCCGAAGCGACCGCTGCCGCCTGGGTACCGGCTGGCGCGCCGCGCCGACCCGCGCCTGGAGGCTGCGGTGTTCAACGGCGCCTTCCAGCGGCACTGGCGCTTCAGGCCCGTGCAGGCCGGCGCCGGCCGTGACCGACCTTCGGCCCTGAGCCTGCTCGCCCTGGGGCCGGACGGCGCTCCGGCGGCGATCGTGTGGTGCTCCCTGGAGTGGTACGAGGCGGACGGCCGCGCCCAGCCGGTGGGCCTGATCGAGGCGGTGGGCACCCTGCCCGAGCACCGGCGGCGGGGGGTGGCGAGCGCGCTCCTGGTCGAGGCGCTGTGGCGACTGCGGGGCCGGGGCGCCCGAACCGCCTCCCTGTACGTCGACGCGCTCAACCCCACCGGGGCCGCGACCCTCTACCATCGGCTCGGGTTCCGGATCGGCTTTGAGTACGAGGTCTTCGAAGCGACCTCGACCTCCCTGGTGACCGGGCTCCGCCGGCACGGTGGCTGAGCTGGTCCCGCGGAGCCGCATCAGGGCAGGTCGAAGGTGATCTCGTACACCCCGCCCTGGAGCCGGGCGTGGTGGATCCACCCCAGCTTGCGTAGGAGGCGCAGCAGGCCCTGGTTGTCCGGCAGCACGATCAGGACGAAGGTCTGGATGCCGTGCTCCCGGGCCACCTGCGCCAGCAGCCCGAGCAAGGCGGAGCCCAGGCCACGGCGCTGCATCTCGTCCACCACGGCGATCGCCACCTCGGCCACCTCGGTGTCGGGGACGCGGTCGTAACGGGCCACGCCCAGGATGTGCTCCCGGCCGTCCGGGCGGTCGGTGGTGGCCACCAGAGCGAAGCGGTTGCGGTGATCGACCCGAGCCAGCCGCCGGGCCAGCTCCTCGGGCAGGCGTTTCAGCGGCGAGAAGAAGCGGAGGTACACGCTGCGCTCCGACATCCGGGCGAAGGCCTCGTGGAGCCCGGGCTCGTCGTCGGCCCGGATGGGCCGGACGTGGACCCTGAGGTCGTCCCGGAGCTGGAGCAGTCGCTCGTAACGTGAAGTTCCCGGCACCGACCACGGTTGTACACCTGGCGGCCGGTTCCCGAGCCGATCCGAGGGAGGTTGGGGCCACCTTCGGCGGCGTCGGGCGTATGCTCAGCCGCCGCGGTGGCCGAACCGCCCCGCGCGAGGTGAGCCTCGGAGGGATCGCATGAGAGAAGGTCGTGAGCCGTTGCTGGGCTGGCGGCTGTGGCGCCTCCGCGATGGCCAGCTCGAGTCGTGGGCGGCGGGGACGGTCTGGGAGCCTGGCGACAACACCGCCCGTTGCCTCTCCACCGTCTTCCGGTGCCCACGCTCACCCGGACGTGGCTGTCGCTGTGGTTTCTGGGGCCTCTTCGGGCTGATGGACTGCGTGCGGCACGCCCGCCGTCAGCGGCGCGAGCGCCTCGCTGCCATGGGGTTGATCCGGGCCTGGGGCGAGATCGCGCTCCACGGGCAGGAGGGATTTCGGGCCGAGCGGGCGGCGGTCGCCTGCCTGGTCACCGACTGGCCCTGGGAGACCTCCCTGGTGCCGCCTCCGGGCCTCGGCCTGGGCCAGCGCTGGGCCGGCGCCTGGCAGCGCCTCCGGGCCCGGTTGCCGGCCCCGCGCCCGGATCACCGGCGTCCGGCTCTACTGCGGGAGGCGGCCCTCACCTACGGGGTGCCGCTGGTCTCGCTCGAGGAGGCCCTCCGGCTGGGGCTCCTGGCCGAGCTGGGGCTGGACGAACGCCGCCGTCAGGAGGTGCAGCTCTGGCTGGATCTCCGTCGTGGCCTCGAACGCCCGCCCGACTGAGCCCGGTCCCCGGTGAGGGCGTGACGGGCGAGGGCCGCCCGGGTGGATTCAGTCGGGCAGTTCGAAGGTGAAGGCGGCGGGCTGCAGGAGCCACACCGCCAGGACCACCAGGCCGGCGATGCCGACCCCCACCGCCACCGCCACCGGTGCCCCGAAGAGGGTGGCCAGGGCGCCGGCCTGCACTGCCCCCAGCGGGCCGACCCCGATCAGCACCTGGGCGTAGAGGGTCACGACCGCGCCACGAAGCGGCTCCGGGGTCGCTGCCTGGAGCCGAGCGCCGACCCCGCTGAAGAAGTCGCCGTGGCAGACGCCGACCAGGAAGAGCAGCGCGATCGAGAGCGGGAGGGAGCGGCTCGAGGCGAAGCCCGCGAGCAGCAGCAGCCAGGCGAGGCCGGTCCAGAGCTGACGGCGGCCGCTTCGATCCGGCACCAGGGGCAGGGCCAGCCCCGCCGCCAGGTTCCCCAGCCCGACCGCCGCCACCAGGAAGCCGAACCCCGACGGACCCACCCGCAGAACCTCCTCGGCGAACAGGGGCAACACGGTCAGGCGGTTGGTCCCGAACAGGGCCAGCGTCGCCGCCACGAGCAGCATCGAACCGGCGATGGGGTCGCGGCGGACGTAGCGGGCGGCCGGGGCGAGGGCGGTGAGTGGACCGGGGTCCCGGCCGCTGCCGAGCAGGCTGGGCAGGTCCCGGATCAGCGCGGTGGTGGCGATCACGGCCAGGGCGGAGACGGCGTTGGCCAGGAAGCAGGAGGGAAGGCCGGCCACGGACATCAGCATCCCGGCGACGGCCGGACCCGCCACCGCGGCCAGGTTCCCGACCGTGGAGCCGGAGCGAATGGCGCTCACCAGGTCGTCCCGGCCGACCGTCTCCAGCACCAGGGCCTGGCGGGCCGGCCTCTCCGCCGCCTGGACCACGCCCTGGGCCAGAGCGGCGATCAACACCGCGGCCGGCGTCACCACCTGGGCGGCGGTGGCGGCGAAGAGCAGCAACGGCGGGAGCGCTGCCACCGCCTGGATGGCCTGGAGCAGGCGTCGGTGCGGGGAGTGGGCGAGGGGCCGGGCGAGCGGGAGCACGAACAGGGCCGGCAACTGCTGGAGGGCCAGGACCGCTCCCACCATGAGGGGAGAGTGGGTCAGTCGCAGCATCAGCCAGGTCTGGGCCAGGCTCTGGATCCACGACCCGAGGCCCGAGACGAAGAGCCCGCCGAGCAGGAGCCGGTGGTTGCGGTGGCGGAGGGCGCCCAGGGCTCGCCGCCGTGGCTGCACCTCACGGGCCCGCGGGGCGGTGGCCGACACGGCTTCCGATGATCGCACGGGAGGGACCCTGCACGCTGCCCGGCGGCCCCGACGGGAGGCGGCGGAGGCGCTCCCCGCCCGGCCGGACCGCCCGGAGCGGGGGACGGTGGCGGGGGCCGGGGCCCGGTGCTGCCGTCGCACACGCTGACGCCCGATAATCGCAACCATGGCCCGCATCCGCGAGGAGGTAGCGATCGCTGCCCCTGCCGACATGGTGTGGGACACGGTGCATCAGGACCTGCGCAACGCACCTCGCTGGGCGGCCTTCGTCCGGCGG
>DASRBU010000309.1:0-10289 GCA_035653475.1 Candidatus Dormiibacterota bacterium
TCCGCGGGCTCATTCGAAGGCACCCTCGCGCTCCTTCCTCATGTACTCCTCCTCGCTCAGCCCGAGCAGGCCACAGAAGACCTCTCGATTGTGCTGCCCCAGCAGGGGAGCCGGCCGCCCGATCTCGGCCGGCGTCTCGGAGAGGAGGTAGGAGGGGCCGACGGCCTGGTAGGTGCCGATCACCGGGTGGTGGACGGGCCGCCAGGCGCGGCGCAGGGCCAGCTGCGGCTCCGCTTCCAGGTCGGCCATGTCGTTGACCGGGGCCACGTGGACCCCCGCTGCCCGCAGCCGCCGGACCACCTCCTCCCGGCTGCGGCGGGAGGTCCACTCGCCCAGCCGCCGCTCGATCTCGTCCTCCCGGGCCCGGCGGCCGGCGGCGGTGGCCAGATCGGGGTCGCGGGCCCACTCGGGGTCGTCCAGGGCCTGGCGCAGGCGGTCCCACTCGGCGTCGTCGTGGACCGAGAGGGCCACCCAACGCTCCTCGCCCAGGCAGGGGAAGATGCCGTGGGGCACCGCCGACGGGTCACGGTTGCCCGCCCGCCCCATCACCCGGCCGGTGGCGAAGTAGTCGAGGAGGGCCGGGGCCATGAACTGGAGGCCGGTCTCGTACTGGGAGAGGTCGATGTGGCAGCCGTGGCCCGTGCGCCGGCGGCGGTCCAGCGCCGCCAGTATCGCCACCACCCCGTAGGCCACGGCGATGTAGTCGATGTACGGGCCCCAGAGCAGCGAGGGGTCGCGGTCCGGCCATCCGGTCAGGTGGATGAACCCGCTCAGGGCGGTCAGGTGGGTGCCGAAGCCGGGCTGGTGGGCGTGAGGACCGGTCTGCCCCTGGTTGCAGGTGCTGAGCATGACCAGGCCGGGGTTGTCGGCGGCGCAGCGGTCGTAGCCCAGGCCCAGCTCGGCCAGGGTGCCGGGGGTGAAGTTCTCGATCACGACGTCGGCGCGGGCGACCAGGCGTCGGGCCAGCTCCAGGCCCGCCTCGATCTTCAGGTTCAGGGTGACGCCCAGCTTGTCGTTGTGGGTCATGGCGAACATGCCCGCCGCCTCGGGGTCGGGCCGGCCCCGGGCGAAGGGGGGGTAGTTGGTGCGGAAGCCGTCCAGCCGGGTCCGACTCTCGACGTGGATCACCTCCGCCCCGTGGTCGGCCAGGTGCTTGCCCACGTGGGGCCCGGCGGCGAAGGCGCCGAACTCCACCACCTTGAGGTCGGCCAGGGCCGCCCGGGTCACGCCGGGATCCCCTCGGCCAGGAGCTGGTCGTCGTGCTCGCCCGGGCCGGGCGCGGGCCGGGCCGGCCGTGCCGGTTGCCCGTCGAAGCGGGCGTAGCCGCTCGGGTGCCGGAGCCCCCCCAGCTCCTGCCAGACCTCGCGGGCCGCCAGCTGCTCGTCGGCCGCGATGTCGGCGACAGTGGCCACCGGGTAGCCCAGGATGCGGCGCCGGATGGCCTCCTCGGCGAACTCGCGCTTGCTCAGCGTGAGCAGGAAGGCTCCGATCGCGGCCTGGATGCGCTCGATCTCCGCCGGGTCGGCGGTGACGGCCGAGAACCGCTCCCAGTCGATCTCCCGAAGGGAGTCGGGGGCCATGCCCCGCTCCGCCATCCACTCGGCCAGGGCCCGGTTGGAGCGCCGGCCGGCGGCTCCCCCGTAGAGGGCGCAGGTGACGTACCCGTCCCGGCAGCGCCAGACGTTGCGCAGCGCAGCCCCGTGCACGTTGCGGCCGACCAGCATGGGGCCGGCCCGCCGCGGGACCTGGCCCAGCATCTGCCAGAACATGGGGGCGTGGACCAGCGCCGGCAGCAGGCTGGCCTGGGCGGAGACGTCCACGTGCTGGCCCTGGCCGGTGAGCTGCCGGTGGTGGTGGGCGATCAGGGTGCCGGCGGCGGCGTGGGCGGAGGCCCAGCAGGCCGCCTGGGGGAGGCTGATCCGCACCGGCGGGCGGTCGGGGTCGCCGGCCAGCCAGGCGGCGCCGCTGGCCGCCATCAGCTCCAGGTCCGAGGCGAGGGCCTGGGCCAGCGGTCCCCGCTGCCCGTAGGGCGTGATCGAGGTCATGATCAGGCGGGGGTTGCGCCGGTGCAGGGCGGTCCAGCCCAGGCCGAGCGCCTCCAGGTGGCCGGGGGGGAAGCTCTCGATCAGGAAGTCGGCCTCCTCGGCCAGCCGGCGCAACCGCTCCTGCCCCCGGCTGGAGGTGAGGTCGAGCGTGATCCCCCGCTTGCCCACGTTGTAGGCCGTCCAGGCCGGGCTCCCCCGCCCGGCCTCCCCGCCCGGTGGCTCGACCTTGACCACGTCGGCCCCCAGCTCGGCCAGGATCTTGCCGCAGAGCCAGCCTAGCTCGGTGGTCAGGTCGAGCACGCGATAGGGGGCGAGTGGCGCCTCCTCGTTCGTCACCGGGTCACCGGCCGGTGCGGGCGAGGGAGGTGACCCAGCCCTCCATCAGCGACCTGACCTGGTCGAGCTCGGCCTGGCCGAACCAGCGTCGGGGGTCCACCTCCTGCACCGGGTACACCGGGCGCAGGAAGTCGTTCTCGTAGCCGAAGGGGATGGTGGCGTCGATGGCGATGCCGCCCTCGAAGCGGGTGTTGGAGGCGGTCCAGGGTCGCTCGCCCGCGGTCAGGCGCTCCTCGGGCATGAAGGTCTGGCCGATGCCGCCGGGCACCGGGTTGAGGATGTCGGTGTGGGGGTTCACCCGCGTGGTCAGGGCCCAGACGATGTCGTCCATGGAGTAGATGTCGATGTCGGTGTCGACGGCGATGGCCAGCCGCATCCCCTGGCTGCAGCTCATGGCCGCGACCAGGAAGTTGCGCTGCCAGCCCTCCTCGATCCGGTTCCGCTTCTTCACCTGGATGATGCAGCCGCCCCAGTCGGTCATGCAGAAGGGGATGTTGACGTCCTGGACGATGCCGGGTTGCAGCCGCTCGCAGAGCTCGAAGATGGCGGCCTCGCGAACCGTGGTGTCGATGTTGTTGCAGTCCAGCATGTGCACGCCGAGGGGGTAGAGGAGGTTGGCCGGTCGCCTGCGGGTGATGGCGGTGACGTGGAAGGTGGGCGCCTTGTAGGCCTTGCCCATGTACCCCGCCCACTCGGGGTGGAAGTGGTAGCGGCCCTGGACGTCGTGCTCCTCGGCCTCCCGGGTCTCGTAGCGCTTGTCACGGGGACGGATGTAGCCCTCCAGGACCAGCTCGCAGTCGGCCAGGGCGTAGGCGTCGACCGTCCTGGCCTTGACCAGGCGGATGGGGAAGCCCTGGACCGCGCCCGCTGCCCCCAGCTCGTCGCCGCCCCGGGGCAGGATCACGTAGTCGAACCCTCCGCCCGCGATCAGGTTGGCGGCCACGGGGATGCCGAAGCACATGGTGATGGGGATGCCGTCCGGGTCGCGGTAGTGCTCGGTGATCACCTGCCACATGTGCGAGCCGGGGGCGGACTGGAAGGTGCCCACGTTGCCCCAGCGGAAGTTCATCCGGTTGTAGCCGATGTGGCTGCCGCCGTGGAAGAGGTCACCCACCACCACGCTGCAACCGCTGCCGACGGTCAGCTCCGACTCCAGGGCCGTGTGCCGGATGGGCACCACGTAGCGGTTGACCTCCAGGTCCTGGGTGAAGACCTCCTCCTGGCAGGGGGCCTCGTCCTGGGGGACGACCACGGGCGCGATGGGATGGGTGAGCGCGTGGGCGAGCTTGCGGGTGCGGTCCCTGGCGTCGGCCCAGCCGAACCAGCGCTCGACGATGCGCATGTTGGTGAAGAGGTTGGTGACGAGCTGGTGGTGGGGATAGCCGCGGACGTTGTGGAAGAGGATGGGGAGCGTGCCGTCCAGGTGCTTCTGGATACCGGTCAGCTCCAGGTCGTTGCTGACCTCCACCTCGGTCTCCAGCAGCAGGCCCTCGCGGCGCAGCCACGCCACGGTGTCGCGCAGGCTCTGCAGCTCGACTCGTGAGGGCTGGGGACCCTCCAGCTTGAGGGCCAGTGGCCCCTCGACCCGCACCGCCATCGTCAGATCCTCCGGTCCTGTTGAGGTGCTGTATGTAGGAACATCAGACCAAACGCATTCTGTCACGGCGCCGCCCGGGGGTCAACTCGGCCGCCCCCGCTGCGGGAACGCTCGCGACCCCTCACACCCGGGCCTCCTCCCCGACCGGGGCGCCCGAGCCGGGCCGGCCCGCCTCCAGGTCCGGGTAGACGGTGGCGTCGTAGCCCAGCAGCCGGAAGAGACGGTTCTGGGCGCCCAGGAGCAGCGCCCCGCCCTCGCCCGCGACGTGTCGGTGGACGGTGTTCTGGGGCACGTAGACGACGTCCCCCGCCGACCAGTCGTGGCGGCAGGGCCGCAGCGCCACCCGAGCGTAGTAGCGCTCCGCGATCTCGGCCTCCACCTGCCACTCCAGGGTGTGACCGGAGCCCTCCAGCACGTAGTACAGCTCGTCGGCCATGTGCCAGTGCCGCGGCGCTGGGCCGGGTGCCAGCTGCTCCAGCCAGACGTCGATGCCGAACAGCCGCACGTCCATGCCCGGGCGCGCCAGCCACTTGATCCGTCCGTCGGGGGTGTCCTGCCAGGGCTCCTGGTCGGCGTGGACGACCTTGCGCAGCCGGTCCACGCCCGGCGTCCAGAGGCGGCTCCAGTCCTGCCGGGGCCCGAAGCCGTCCGCCTCCTCCCGGGCCACGGTGGTGTCCCGTCCCTGCTGGGTCAACCCCAGCATCATCCAGGTGCACTTGGGCTTGACCACGATGGCCAGGGCGGGCTCGGTGGGGCTGGCGTTGAAGTGCTGGTGCCGACAGTCGTTGTGCACCACCACCAGGTCGCCGGCCGACCAGTCGTAGCGCCGGTCGTCGTGGATCTCGTAGCCCTGGCCCTGGAGGATGTAGAAGGCGGCCTCGTTCTGGTGGCCGTGCCCCCCGTTGGACCCCCCGGGGTCGATGGCCACGAAATGGCACTGCACGGTCTGGGTCAGGAAGGGGTCGTCGCCGGGCCCGACCATCCACTTGGCCCGCGATCGGGGGGAGGCGTCCTCGTGACCGACCGCCTGCTCGTCCCGCCAGGCGCGCTCGGACTGGTGCACCACGTGGGGCGCCGCCAGCCGCTGCCGACGGTGCGCCCTCAGGTCGTAGCGCTCGCCCTCGAGCCCCTTCAAGAAGACCCGTCCCGCCATGGCTCGTCACCTCCTCCGGAAACCGACGCCCACCGGCTGGCGCGGGCATCCCGCCACCCGGCGCCGTGCGGCGCGTTGACGCCGCTCCGCCTGGAGTCTATCCTTCCGTAGGACCGATGTTTAGACCAATAATCCAACGACTCGGCACCCTGGCCCTGACCGCGCTCTTCCTGGCGGCGTGCGGCGGGGCCAGCGGCTCGACCTCGGCCAGCCCGGCTCCGCAGCAGAAGACGGCGCTGACCGCCTCCTACAGCGAGCTGGTGCCCGACGAGCTGGCGCCCTGGGGAGCCCTCGACGGCGGCTACTTCGCCAAGAACGGCCTGGACGTGAAGCTGACCTCGATCTCCAGCGCCAACGGCGTGGCGGCCCTGCTCTCGGGAGAGGTGCAGATCGCCCAGCTGGGCGGCTCGGAGATCCTGAGCGCCGCCGCCGGGGGCGCCGACCTGGTGATCCTCGCCAACCTGGTGCCCGTCTATCCCTACCTCTTCATGGTCCCCTCCACCATCCACGGCACCGCCGACCTGAAGGGGAAGAAGGTGGGGGTGAGCAAGTTCGGCGGCTCGGCCGACATCGCCACTCGGATCGTGCTCCGCCGCGAGGGCCTCGATCCGAGCACCGACGTGACCATCGTCGAGACCGGCTCGGCCAGCAACCGGGTCGCCGCCCTGCGCAGCGGCGCCATCCAGGGAGGGGTCAGCCAACCCCCCGAGACCGCCCTGCTCCAGCAGGAGGGCTTCCATTCCCTCTACGACCTGGCCAGGTTGAAGCTGCCCGCCGCCAACACGGTGGTGGCCACCACCCGCTCCTTCCTCACCTCGCACAGGGCGGTGGTGCAGGCCTACATGGACGCGCTCATCCAGGCGACCGCGCGGGAGCGGTCGGATCGGCGCTTCACGGAGCAGCTGCTGACCAAGTGGGAGAAGGTGTCCGGCCAGACGGTGCTGGACGACACCTACAGCTTCTACTTCAAGGAGGTCTTCCCCACCTACCCTTACCCGCGGCCCCAGCAGTACGCGGACGCCGTGCAGGTGCTGCAGCAGAAGAACCCGAAGCTCCAGAATTTCAACGTGTCCAGGATCCTCGACCCGTCCTTCGTCGAGAGCGCGGCGCGCCGCAAGGTCGGTGGCTGAGCGCGTCTCCGAACGTCCGACGGGGCGGCCGGCCGCGGTGCCCGCCTTCCGGCGGGTGCGGCCGTCCCGGGCGTCGGTGGACGTGGCGGTCCAGATCCGCAACGCCATCCTGGCCGGCCGCTACCGCTCGGGCGATCGCCTGCCCACCGAGCGCGAGCTGGTGCGACAGTTCGGCGTCAGCCGGGTCACGGTGCGCGATGCGCTGCGCACCCTGGAGGCCGGTGGCCTGATCCGGATCCGAATGGGCGGCCAAGGCGGCCCCTACGTCGCCCATCCCGACGTCAGGGTCCTGAGCGAGAACTTGGGCAACCAGCTCCAGCTCTCCGGTTGCACCTTCCAGGAGCTGGCCGAGGCCCGGCTGACCCTGGAGACCGCGGCCGTGCGTCTGGCCGCCGAGCGCGCCGGGCCGGCCGACCTGGAGGCGCTGGAGGCCGCCCTCCAGGAGGCGGACGCTCCCAGGGCCGTCGGCAGCGCGGGCGCCAGCCTCGACTTCCACGAGGCGGTGGCCCGGGCCTCGCACAACCGCGCCATCTGGATGATGTTCGCGGCCACGCGGACGCTGATCCGGGAGGCCTTCGACCAGCTGCACGCCCGCCAGCCGGACATGCCCGGCTCGGCCCGGCGGGCGCACCGGGCCATGCTCGACGCCATCTCCGCCCACGATCCCGAGCGCGCCGACCGGCTCATGCGCGAGCACCTGGCGGAGTTCATGGAGCGGGCGGCCCGAGCCACCCGGCCCGGCCGGGCCGGCAGCTGAGTCGCGGACCCGGGAGCTGCATCACCGCCCCGGCCCCGGGGACGGGTTCCCGGCTCCGGCCTCAGCCGGCCAGGCGTCGCACGATCGAGTTGTCGATGAAGGCGCTGGTGTCCGCCCCACGCGCCTTGGGGTTCTGGTCGTACCTGGCCTCGTTGGCCACCGCGGCGGCCAGCACGGTCGGCACCCGGGTGCCGGTCCAGATGGGCCGGAAGGCGGCGTAGGCCACCTCGGCCTGGGCCGGGGTGGCCTTGGTGTAGCGCTCGATGGAGGCCAGGACGGCCTGCTTGTTCTTCGGGTCGGCCACGTAGCGCCAGCTGGCCAGGTAACCGCGCAGGAACGACTCCACCGCCTGGCGGTGGGCGGTCAGGTAGGGCCGCGTGGTGGCGATGCCGGCCTGCAACATGGGCACGCCCAGCTTCACCCCGTCGACCAGCGCGGGATAGCCGGCCGCCTGGAGCACCGCCGTGCTGGGGGGCGAGACCGTGGCCCCCTGGGCCAGCCCCTTCTGGAGCGCCGCGGCCACGCTGGTCACACCGTCCCCGGTGTAAACGATGTGCGTGCTCTGGAGCAGGCCCTCGTGCTCGAGCATGAGCTGGGTGGCGGTGGCGATCGAGGTGCCCGGCTTGTCCGCCGCCACCGTCTTGCCCGCCAGCTGGTCCGGGCTGGTGAGCCCTTTGGCGCCGAAGAGGGTGAAGACGGGATAGTTGGCGCCGGTCGCCACCAGGACCACCTGGGCCCCGCCCACGTCGGCGTCGATCACCTCGCTGCCGCCCACGCCCAGCAGCTGGACCTCGCCCGAGGTCAGGGCCGCCACCGCGGCCGCGCCGTTGACCTGGCTGAGGCTGACGCTGACGCCGTGCTGGCGGTAGATCCCCCGGTCGACGCCCACGAAGAGGGGGGTGAAGACGGCGCTGGGGACCGCGTAGGCCACCTTCAGGGCCACGACCTGGCCTCCCTGGGAAGCGCCGGTCGCGCCGCCGGCCGAGCCGCAAGCAGCGAGGGTCGCGCCGAGCAGCGCCGCCAGCGCCGCTCCCCATCTCCCGCCGATCCGGGTCACCACACCTACCTCCCTGCCCTGATGATGGACTGAAGATATGATGTTCAGTTCAACCGGTCAAGGTCCCCGTCGCCGGGTGCGATCGTCTCAGCGACCGGGCGGGACCCAGACGCCCCGGTCGTGCATGAGCCGGACCTGGCGCTCGATCACCTGCTCCCGGTACTCGGCGTGCTTCATGGGCTCGCGGTCCAGGTAGAGGTTCTTGGGGTAGATGGGATCGCGGTAGAGGAGCTGGTAGAGCTCGGTCCGGAGGTCCTTCATCCAGTTGTCCCACTGGGCCCGCGCCCGGTGGTGCCGCAGGGCCTCGACGTCGATCACGCCGGCCACGTAGGTCGAGCCCGCCCCATAGTCCTGCCGGCCGACGATCTCCCCCCGGTAGTTGACGATGAGGGACCGGCCGCCGAAGGTATCGATGGGGGTCGTGTCCTCGGGGAAGAGGTAGTAGGCGCCCATGTTGGGCGCCAGCACGTACAGGTTGTTGTCCAGGGCCCGGGCCCGGCTCTGGACCTCGAACATCCCGTTGCCGGTGGCCGGGTGGGGGTACGACCCCCGGTAGACGACCTCGGCGCCGTTGAGGGCGAGGGCACGGGCGTTCTCCGGGTACGAGCCCTCGTTCGCCATCATGATCCCCAGTCGGCCGATCTCGGTGTCCACGACCGGCCAGAAGGCGTCCAGGTCGTAGCCGTACCTCTCCACCCACCAGTCGAAGACGTCGTGCGGGCAGACCGAGTGCTCCACCGGGAAAAGCGGCGACACCTTGTAGTGCCGCAGGATCACCTCGCCGTCCGGGTCGAGGATGAAGCCGACGTTGAAGAAGCGGTCGGGGAGGTCGGGGTGACGCGCCTTGGCCTGGGCCATCACCCAGGCGCCGTACTCCCGGGCGATGCGCCCCAGCGCCTCGGTCTCCTCGCCGGGGATGTCGATGGCGCACTCCCGGGCGAAGGTGACGTGGTCGAGGTCCAGCACCTCGTCGTTGAAGCCCTGGAGCGCCCCTTCCGGGATGGCGATCAGGCGCACGGGGAGGTCGAGGCTCGAGAGCCAGGCCGCCGCCCTGGCCAGGTGCTCCAGGTGCTCGAGGTTGGTCCGGATGTCCGCCCGCCGGCGGATGCCCCTGACCGTGGGGATGAGTCCGACCGCCGTGTATGGCTCGATCATCGTGTCCTCCGACGAAGATGGCGGCGAGGACGCCCGCCGCCGCCTCGCCTCGGCGCATCCTACGGCAGCGCCCCCGGCCGGGAGGGACGAGGCCCCGAGGCCGGCTCAGCCGCGGGCCTCGGCCGCCGGACCGAAGGCCAGGGACTTGATCACCACCGGGACCACGCCCGCCGGCCGGACCATGGCCCCCACGTCCACGTAGTCCAGCTCCATCAGCTCCAGCCCGTCGATCACGACCAGGTTCTCCAGAGGCCCCAGCTCCTCCTCGAGGACGTGGCCCAGGGAGCGCCCCAGGTCGGCGTCGAGGGCGAGCACCAGGGGGAGGCGCCGGGCGAGATGGTCGCTGAGACCCTCGGCCAGGCCCAGGGCCAGCTCGCGCAGGGTCCGGTGGTGGGGCTCGCCGGGCAGGCTCAGGGCCACGGCCAGGGGGCGGGGCTCGTCCAGATCGAGACGGCCCATGGCTCGGCGCAGGGCCCCGGCCACGGCCGGGGCGGCGGCCCCGTCCCCGAGGCGAGGGTGGACCACGGGCAGGTTGCGCAGGGGCAGGAGGCCGGGACGGCGCACGTGCACGGTGTTACCGCTGAGCTGGACGGTGAACTGGGAGGCGCCGACCACCGTGGCCCGGATGCCGGCGGGCAGGGGCCGCAGCTCGTAGCCCTGCTCTCGGCAGGCGGCGGCCAGGGCCGCGGCCAGCTCCGCCCCCAGGTCCTGGACCGCCGGCACTGGGCCCCCGGCCAGGTACTCGGAGACGCCCCCCGAGCAGGTGAGGAGCGGCGAGGCCGGCGCCCCGGGCAGGGGCGGGGTGAGCATCAGCTCCCCGGCGAGACCGGTCCGGTCCCCCCGGACCGCGGCCAGCGCCGCCCCGGCCATGACGGCGCAGAGCCGCCGGCGGGCCTCGGGCTCGAGCCGCTCCCCCTCCGCCAGCCGCACCCCCGCCGAGCCGGCGGCCGTGGCCGCCGCCGGCTCCACCCGGACCACACGCTCCGAGCCGTCCAGGACCACCAGGCGGCCGCCCACGGCGATGGCGGCCGTCTCCAGCACCTGCCCCTCGGCGATCAG
>DASRBU010000310.1:0-2149 GCA_035653475.1 Candidatus Dormiibacterota bacterium
CAGGTAGAAGACGGGCAGGAAGGTGCCGATGATGCTGCCCACCGTGCTCAGCGCGTACACCGCCCCGGCGGTGTTGCCGCCGCTGCCCACGTCGCGCAGCAGCAGGCGGATGGCGAAGGGCGACACGCACCCCAGCAGGACCACCGGGACGGCGAAGAGCAGCACCACCGCCAGCAGCGTCCCCGCCACCAGCCCGACCGAGACCTCGGCGAAGCCCCGCTGGGAGGCGAGCAGGATGGGATAGGCGACCAGGGGGATGAGCCCGATCCAGAGCCCGGCCCAGGCGGTGAGCTGGAAGAGCAGGGTGGCGCTGGGCCGGCGGTCGGCCAGCCGGCCGCCGAGCACGTAGCCCAGGCTCAGGTAGATCAGGATCAGGCCGATCAGGATGCCCCAGACGGGGAGGCTGGCCCCGAAGTACGGCGCCAGCAGGCGGGAGGCCCCGAATTCGACCCCGAGCGAGGCCGTGCCGGCCACGAAGACCAGGGGCCGCAGCAGCCGGCGGGGGTCGAGCCCCAGGGCGACGGCCCGGAGCAGCGAGGCCGGTGACGGTCGATGGATGTCCACCCGGGCGAAGCTTAGAGCCCGACGCCGGGGTCGCGCACTGTCCCTTCCCCCGGCTCCGGGCGGCCACCGGCGCGCCCAGCATCGACGGCGGTCAGGGCAGCGGGTAGACCCGGGCGCGGAGGCGGTCGCCGACCTCCAGCACGCCGAACGACGCCACCGGCCGGTCCCGGCGGTGGCGGATGACCTGGAGCCAGCACCACTCGAACCAGTTGGGGCCGCGGCCCAGCCGGCGCCGCGCCTCCGCCCCGTCGACCATGTAGACCGCGCCCGGGTTGAAGAGCAGCTTCCCCCCGACCAGCTGGACCCGCGCCCGGTGGGTGTGGCCGTACACGATCACGTCGGCCCGGGGGAAGCGCCGGCACAGCCAGCCCTGGAGGCCCGCCTCCGGCCACACTCGTCCCAGGCTGAGGGTGCCGAGCAGGGTGACCGGCTCCTCGATCACGTGGCTCCGGTTCCCGTGCACGACCGCGATCGTCCTCCCTCCCACCGACAGCTCGCGGTCGAGCGGGAGGTGGGTGAGGTGGCGGTCGTGGTCGCCCCGCACCGCCGCCACCGGGGCGATGGACGCCAGACGCTCCAGGGTCCCGTCACCGCCCACGTCACCGGCGTGGAGGATCAGGTCCACACCGCGCAGGCGCTCGAGCAGCTGGGGCGGCAGCCGCTCCAGGAACTCGGGACAGTGGGTGTCGGCGACGACCCCGACGCGGATCACGGCTCCATTCTGACGGCTGCGCCATTCTTTCGTTCGCTGTTGACAATCTGACAAAGCTTCATTTCTAATCTGAGCGTGGACGAGCGGCGCCGCGTCCTGGAGCGGGTCGCGAGAGGCGAGCTGACCCCGGCCGAGGCGGCCCTGCTGCTCGACCAGCTCGAGGCCGGGGCCGAGGGAGTCACCACCGTCCGGGGGCCCGAGCCCGATCGCGCCGCCCGGGTCCGGATCGTGCGCACCTTCTGGCCGGTCGAGGTCAGCGGCGACGCCTCGGTCCGGGAGGCGGTCGCGGAGGGGCCGCACCTGGCCCGGCGGATCGGCGACGCCCTGGTCGTCGAGGGCGAGCCCGACGAGGGGCCGGCCGCGGGCTTCTGGTTCATGACCCCCTGGCCGGGAGGCCCCGGCCGGGTCTGCTGGCCGCCGGGGGCGCCGACCGGTCCGGCCTCCCTCCGCTGGATGCAGCGCATGGCCGCCCTGTGGCCCCCGCCGGCCGGGGCCTGGCTTCGTCTGCGTCTCAACCCCGATCTCCCGCTCGAGGTCGAGACGCAGGTGGGCAGCGTTCGCGTCCGGGACCTGCGGGCGCCGGTCCGGCTGCAGCTGCAGGCCGGCCGGGCGGCGCTCGAGGGCTGCTCGGGGCCGCTGGCGGTGGAGGTGCAGGCGGGCGCCGTCAGCCTGCGCGGCCGTCTCTCCCGTGGCACCTCGCGCGTCCGCTGCGAGGCCGGGACGGTGCGGGTCCACCTGGAGCCCGGCTCCAGCCTGCGGGTGACGGCGGCCTCGACCCTGGGACGGGTCAGCCTCGACGGCGCCGAGACGGCGCCGCCCTGGACCATCGGCGCCGGCGAGGGCGAGCTGGACATCCGCACCACCATGGGCTCG
>DASRBU010000311.1:0-4130 GCA_035653475.1 Candidatus Dormiibacterota bacterium
GTTCACCCGGGGCACCACCGAGAGCATCAACCTGGTCGCCTACGCCTGGGGCCGACGGTACGTCCAGGCCGGCGACCTGCTCGTCTGCACGGTGATGGAGCACCACTCCAACCTGGTCCCCTGGCAGATCCTGGCCCAGGAGCGGGGCGCGCGCCTCGAGTTCGTGGACATCGACGACCAGGGCCGGCTGCGTCAGGACCAGTTCCTGCGGCTCCTGGAGCAGGGCCCCCGGCTGGTGGCCTTCAACCAGGTATCGAACACCCTGGGCACCGTCAACCCCTACCGGGAGATGACGGCGGCGGCCAGGGCCGCCGGCGCCACCGTCCTCATCGACGGCGCCCAGGGGGCCCCCCACCTCGGCTTCGACGTCCGGGAGGTGGGGTGCGACTTCTACGCCTTCTCCGGCCACAAGATGTGCGGGCCCACCGGGATCGGCGTCCTCTGGGGGCGGCGCGAGCTGCTGGAGTCGATGCCGCCCTTCCTGTCCGGCGGGGAGATGATCAAGGCCGTCTTTCTGGACCACACCGACTACGCCGATCTCCCCCACAAGTTCGAGGCGGGCACCCAGGCCATCGCCGAGGCGATCGGGCTCGGGGCCGCCATCGACTACCTCCAGGGCGTTGGCCTCGAGGCCATCCGCGCCCACGAGGCCGAGATCACGGAGTACGCCTACGAGGCGCTGAGCGAGATCGAGGGGCTTCGCATCTTCGGGCCGCCGCCCGGCCCCGACCGCCTCGGCGTCCTCTCCTTCGACCTGGAGGGCGTCCACCCCCACGACGTGGCCACCATCCTCGACCGTCACGGCGTGTGCGTGCGCTCCGGCCACAACTGCACCATGCCCCTGCTCCAGCGGCTGGATGTGCCCGCCACCACCCGGGCCTCCGCCTACCTCTATACGACCCGGGAGGAAATCGACCGGCTGGTGACGGCGTTGCACGACGTGAAGAGGATCTTCACGCGGTGAGCACCATGGTCGACGACCAGTTCTACCGGGAGTTCATCCTCGACCACTACCGGAACCCGCGGAACTTCGGGCGCCTGGAGCAGCCCGACATCTCCCACGAGGAGTACAACCCGCTCTGCGGGGACCTGGTGGGCATGGACTTCCGGATCGAGGACGGCGTGATCGCCGACGTGCGCTTCCACGGCCGGGGGTGCGCGATCTCGCAAGCGTCGGCCTCCCTGATGACGGAACGGCTCAAGGGCATGCGCCTCGAGGACGCGCGCAAGATCTCCAAGCAGGACGTGCTGGACGAGCTCGGCATCGAGATCTCGCCGGCGCGGCTCAAGTGCGCGCTGCTCTCGCTCAAGGTCCTGAAGGTGGGAGCCTACGGGCTCGCCAACGTCGACGAGGAGGAGTTCGAGTAGGGTGAGCCAGCAGCAAGACACGGCCTTCCGCGATCTGCCGCTCGAGGAGATCCGCCCGCTGATCGAGAGCGGGGAGTACGAGGTGGTCGACGTGCGCGAGGGATGGGAGCGGGAGCGAGGCCACATCCCCGGCTCCCGGCACGTGGTCCTCAGCTCCATCCTGGCCAACCCCGGCGCCCATCGTTTCAAGGACAAGACCATCTTCGTCTGCGAGGTGGGCGAGCGCTCCGCCGTGGCGGCGGAGATGGCGGTGGCGCTCGGGGTCCAGGACGTGGTCAACTTCCGCGGCGGCCACAAGGCCTGGCGCGAGGCGGGCCTGCCCTTGGAGAAAGGGCGGTGAACGGTCCTGGGGGTGAGCGATGAGCGAGGAAGCGACGACCGTCCGTGAGGAGGACGTCTACGAGGCCCTGCGCGAGGTCTACGATCCGGAGATCCCGGTCAACATCGTCGACCTGGGCCTGATCTACGAGGTCGCCCTCCGGCCCCGGCGGGTCGACGTCAAGATGACCCTGACCGCGATCGGATGTCCCATGGCGCCCGAGGTGATGGAGGACGTCCGCGACCGGCTCCTGGCCCTCCCCGGCGTCGAGGAGGCCGGGGTGGAGCTGGTCTACGACCCGCCCTGGACCCCGGAGCGCATGAGCGAGGACGCGCGCTGGGAGCTGGGTCTGGTCTGAGGGGCCAGGCCGAACACCGGCGAGCGGCCTTCCCGACCGAAGTCGCCGGCGACGCACCGGTGGCACGGCTACCGGTCTCCGTCCGCTCCGGGGCCGGCGTCGGGACCGACCCCTGGGGCGGGCGGTGCCGATCGCCCCGATCCTCGCGCCCGCGAGCTCATCGAGATCGGACCTGGAGCGCTCGTCTGTACCGATGGGGCAAGCGACGACGATCACCGGACGGTGGAGCGACCGGCGGCCGGTCGGCCCGGCCCACGGCACGAGCGGACGGTGAAGGCCACGCCCGACGGCGCCGCCCTCGGACGCCGTGGTCCGTCACCGCGCCGGGTCTGGCTCGCCAGTGTGCCGGCCCGGACGATGGACCCGGGCGACGGGCTCGAGGCCGCGCGGCTCAGGCGCTGAGCCGCAGATCGGGAAAGTAGGTCCGGTAGAAGCCGGGGTCCCGGGTCAGGAGCTGCTCGGCCTGGACCATGGCGTGGGCCCCGACCAGGAAGGCTCCCCCCACCCCCCGACCCTCCTCGGGCACCGCCCTCCGCCGGGACTCCCCCTCGCGCCGCCCGTGCTCCCGCCAGGCCCGACCCGCCAGGTACAGGCTGGCGAAGGCGAAGGGGTCGACGCGCAGGCCGGTGTCGCGCAGGAAGGCCTTCAGCTCTTCCTCCCGGGGAAAGCAGGCTCCCAGCTCCGCCACCACGATGGGGCAGACGACCAGGGGACCGGCGGTCAGCGCCTCGGCCAGGCGTCGCTCGGAGTCGACGGCGTGAGGGGCGCCGGGGATCAGCACGTCGAGCAGGACCGGGGTGTCGACGGCGGTGATCATCCGCGCAGGTCCTGGATCAGCCGGTCGGGATCTTGCCCGGCCAGCCTCATCAGGTAGCCGCGATAGCGCGCGAAGGGGCTGGCCCTGAGCACCTTGCGGATGCGATAGCCGCCGTCCACGGCCACGAACTCGACCTCGTCGCCGGGCCGGAGCCCCATCGCCTCCCGGACCGCCCGGGGGATCGTGACCTGGCCCTTGCTCGTGATCCGCGCCGCCACTATCCAGCAGTTTAGGCGCGCTCCCGCGATCACCGGGGGCGGGGAACCGGACCCGCGAAGGGCACGCCCGCTCACACTCCTCAGCCGCGAAGCACCACGGCTCGTGGTCGTTGACCATGCCCACCGACGGCATGAAGACCTGGACCCCAACCGGGCCGACGAAGCGCCAGCCACGGCGCCTCAGCTCCCGGCTCAACCCCGGCGCATCACCCTCCCCGCCCCAGGCGAGGGCAGCCAGACCGGCGGCCCGCCTTCCAGATCCAGACAGCGGCGGGCGTCGTGGAGCACGGTCTCGATCCCAGCCCGGTTGCGCACGATGCCGCGATCGGCCAGCAGTCGCTCCACGTCGGCCGGGCCGAAGCCGGCCACCCGCTCGGGATCGAAGCCGGCGAAGGCCCGCCGGAAGTATGGCGTCGGCACAGGATCAGCGACCAGCTCAGCCCGGCCTGGAAGGCCTCGAGCCGGAGCTTCCCGAACGCCGCACCCCGTCGGCGACGGGCTGGCCCCACTCCAGATCGTGGTCGCGCCGGGAGAGCGGGTCGGGCCGCACCAGGAGCAACGCCGGCGCTCGCCGTCCGCCGGCGGCCCGCTCCGCCCTCGGGGTGTCCACACGTCGAGAATGACAGCGTGCGCAACGGACATGCCAGATCGTCCAGGGGGAGCCTTCACCATGATCAGGACCGCTGAACCAGGCAGGACCAGGATCGGCTTCGTTGGCCTCGGCCTGATGGGCCGACCCATGGCCCACAACCTGCTGCGCGCCGGCTTCCCGCTCACGGTCCACAACCGGACGGCGGCCAAGGCGGCCCCCCTGGTCGAGGCGGGGGCGCGACCGGCGGGGTCTCCGGCCGAGGCAGCGAGGGAGTCGGACGTGGTCGTGACCATGGTCACCGACAGCCCGGACGTGGAGGCCGTGGTCGCGGGCGAGAACGGGGTCCTGAGCGGCGCGCACGCCGGCCTGATCTGGATCGACATGAGCACCATCTCGCCGGAGACGACCCGGCGGCTGGGCGAGATGGCGGCGGCCCGAGGCGTGCAGAGCCTCGACGC
>DASRBU010000312.1:0-2326 GCA_035653475.1 Candidatus Dormiibacterota bacterium
TCCGCCAGCAGCCGCCGCTTGAACTCCGGGTCGACCCAGGCCCGGGCCACGACCCGGGCGCCGTTGAGCGGGCCGATGTCGGACTCGTAGGCCTCGACGATGCGGTCGATGGCGTCGGGGGTGACCAGGTTCTTCTCGATCAGCAGCGACTCCAGCGCCCGGGCCCGGGCCTCGACCGCGCTCGGCGGCTCCGGGTGGTGGTCGTGTCCGTGATGCTCAGCCACGTGGTCCCTCCTCGGGCTCGAGATAGCTCTCCCAGAGATCGACCCTGACCCCGTCGCCGACCCGCCCCTGGTCGCCCCACAGCTCCACCGCGTCGAAGCGCACGGTGTAGAGGGGCTCGGGCAGGTCGCGGCCGGCGGCGCTGGCGTCGGGCAGGTCGAAGCAGCCGTGGCAGCGGTCGACGATCCCGACCTTGCCCCTGATGTAGCGCGGCATGCGGATGTGGCCGGTGGGGTGCAGGTTGCGGGCCCGCACCCGGTCGCCGGGCTGGAACCGCGGCGCCGGACCCTCCCGGCGCGACGGCACCCCCTCGCGGATGATCCGCAGCATGCGCTCGGCGAGGGCACCCCCGTCCCCGCCCGGCGCCCGCGCCCCGGCCGGCTCGCCTGCTCGGCGCGCCCGCGCCTCCAGCTCCTCCCGGGTGGCCACGCCCCTCTCCACCACCAGCGCCTCCATCGAGGTCAACCAGAGGTCGAAGTACGACTTGCGCAGGTACTCGGGGGGCGGGATCCGCTCCCGGCGGTCGCGGAACTCGTTCAGGTTGAAGACCCCCCGCTCGGCCAGGACGAGGCTGAGGGCGAAGACCCGGCCCTCCCAGCCGGCGTGGAAGGGGTGCCCGTCGTCCCGGGGATCGACCGGGCCGAAGGTCTGCATGCCGCCCACGTCGTGGATGCCGTTCATTCAGATGACAGTATCCAACCCCACGGTGGCCGGCGCCACCCGGACCGGCGCCCCGTACGGGCCGGCTCCGGCGGCTCTCAGAGCCAGCCCTTCTCGCGGGCGATGCGCACCGCCTCCATCCGGTTGCGGGCCTCGAGTTTCTGGATGGCGGCCGAGAGGTGGTTGCGGACCGTCCCCTCGGACAGGTACAGCCGCCTCGCCACCTCGGCCAGGGTCGCCCCGTCGGCGGAGGCGGCCAGCACCTCGGTCTCGCGCGGCGACAGCGGGCTGTCCCCCTCGCTGAGCGCCTGGATGGCCAGCTGGGGATCCACCACCCGCTCCCCGGCCATCGTGCGGCGGATGGCCACCGCCAGCTCCGGGGCCGGGGCGTCCTTGAGCATGAAGCCGCTGGCCCCCGCGGACAGGGCTCGACGCAGGTAGCCGGGGCGGCCGAAGGTGGTCAGGATCAGCACCCGGCAGTCCGGCAACTCCCGACGCAGGGCGTCGGTGGCCTCGATCCCCCCGCCGCCGGGCATCTCGATGTCCACCAGGGCGACGTCGGGACGGCTCTCCAGGGCGGCCGGCACCACCTCGTCGCCCCGATCGACCTGGGCCACCACCTCGATGTCCGGCTCCAGGGCGAGCAGGGCCGCCAGCGCCCCGCGGACCATGTCCTGGTCCTCGGCCAAGAGGACGCGGATCACGGCCGGGTGAGGGCCCCGACCTCTGGCCGGGTCGCGGTCAGGGGCAGGCTCACGGCCAGGCGAAAGCCGCCGCCGGGGCGGTGGCCGAACTCGATCCGGCCACGCCGGCCCATCACCCGCTCGCGCAGCCCGCGCAGGCCGTTGCCCATCTCGAAGGACGCGCAGCCGACCCCGTCGTCGAGGACCTCTAGGCGGACGTGCTCCCGACCCCGCTCCAGGCGGATCTCCGCCCGGCGGGCACGACTGTGGCGGACGACGTTGGTCACCGCCTCCCGAACCGCCCAGGCCAGGGTGCCGTCCAGCGGCGCCGGCACCGGCTCGCGGGCGAGATGATGGAGCCGGACCTCGACCCCGGCCGCGGCCAGCGTGGCCCGGGCCCGCTCCAGCTCCTGGCTCAGGCTGGGCTGCCGGTAGCCAGCCACCGCCTCCCGCACCTCGCGCAGGGCCTCACGGGCCACCCGCTCGACGTCCCGGATCTCGGCCAGGGCTCGCTCCGGGTCGGTAGGGCCCAGACGGCCGGCTAGCTCCGACTTGAGCACGATCACCGACAGGCTGTGACCGAGCAGGTCGTGCAGGTCACGGGCGAAGCGCAGGCGCTCCTCGGCCACGGCCAGGCGCGCTCGCTCCTCCTGGGCGCGCTGGAGCTGCTTGGTGGTCACCACCATGAAGCGGATGCCGACCATGCCCAGGCCGGTCAGGACCATGATCGCCGCGCTCCAGGACAGCCAGCTCAGGCCGCC
>DASRBU010000313.1:0-2782 GCA_035653475.1 Candidatus Dormiibacterota bacterium
GTAGGGGCCGGCGAAGACGGGCGAGCTGACCGTGCCCGTGGCCAGCACCGTGTCCCGCCCGTGGGCGAGGTCGAACACGTGGACCTGGGCCCGGGGAGAGGGGCCACCACCGGGCACCGGTTGCGCCCAGGCCACCTCACCGCCCCGGAGGGCGGGGAGAGGCGGCTGCCCGGGCGGCGCGTCGCCGCCCTGCGACCTGGCCAGCACCAGCCGGCGCCCGGTGCGCTGGTTCCAGGCGTGCAGGCTCCAGCTCCCCAGGTCGGTCCTGGAGTCGCCCTCCTCCCAGACCAGCCAGGGGAACTCGGCCGCCATCCAGCCCAGGCCGCTGGCCCCGGGCGGGTAGGAGGCGATGGGCGTGAGCCGCCCGCTGCCGAGGTCGAGCTCGGCGACGCCCTCCCTGGCGGGAGAGCGGAGCTGGCCGTAGACCTCGGTGCCCCCGGTCCCGACCGCCCCCACCCCGAAGCTCAGGCCGGGCGGCAACGCCACCGCGCGGCGGTCGAGCAACTCCGTCCACCGCTCCGGAGGGGCGACGAAGCAGGTCCGCACGCTCCGCACCGAGGGCGATGGGCGGGCGGTGGGGTGGGGGCGGCCGGGCGCCGCGCCGCGGATGGGGGCGGTGCAGGAGACGAGGACCAGGAGGGCCACGACCGCCGGCGGCACCGCGCGCCCGGGCCCGGTGGGGGGGACGAGGGCGTTGGCGCTCACCAGTCGTAGCCGCGGCCGCCCAGGATCGTGATCAGGGTCTGGGTGTCGTACCAGGAGTACGGCCGCACCCCCGACCAGAGGGTGGTGGCGGAGTCGGCGTAGTAGACGCTGCCCCCACCAGGGCCGTAGCCTCCGATCTCGAACCAGTGGAAGAGCTCCTGGTTGGGCGGGTGGCCCACCAGGTGTGGCCCTCCCGGCACCTCCCAGGCGTCACCGACCAGGGGCCAGCCGTGCTGGACGTCGTACTCCAGGCGCTGGAGGAAGGCGCTGCGCTGGTCGGGGGTGGGAAGGTAGCTCAGCCAGACGAACTCGTAGTAGTCGCGTTGGGCGACGGGCTGGCCCACGAAGTGGTTGAGACCGCCGGTCATGGCGGCGACCGTGGTGCCGTCCTGGGGGTTGGTGCCCATCCAGGCGCCGGCCGTGCCCTGACTCACGGGATGGCCGGTGGTGGCGGCGACCTCGGCCAGAGCCGCGGGACCGCAGTAGTACCAGCTGGCCTGCCCTTGCTGGGCCAGGCCGTCGATCCATACCGCCCCGGCCGGCGCCGCGGTGGCGACGAAGGGACGGGGCGCGACGCCGCAGCCCGAGGGTGCCCCGGCCGCGGCCGCAAATCGCGTCACCGGCGCCGCCGCGATCCCCCCTCGTCGGGCGAGCTGCGTCCCCACCCTGGCCGAGGCCGGGTCGTCCGGGGGACGGAGGTCGCGCTCGGCGTCGTGGCCGGCGCGGTAGCTCGCCAGCGCCGCCAGGGCGGGGCCGTCCGGGGGCTCGCCCTGCACGCCGTCCACGGCCAGCACGCGGGCCGGGGCGAGGTCGGCGCAGGTGGCGGCCAGGGCCGCCCCCCGGGCCGGGAGGAGGGCGCCGGCGAGGATCGGTGCCAGCAGGCCGCAGCCCGCGGCGGCCAGCCAGGGACGGATCCTCGAGTGCAGGTGGGCACGACCGGGGTGTGCAGCGTCCGCAGCCATGGCCGGCAACCCTAAGCCAGGGCTCGGGCCGGTGTCAAAATCCCGGCTGGGGTCGCCTCGGGCGGCGGCCGCAACCGGTCCCTGGCCGGTGTTCCCGGGGAGGGGCCGCGCCTCAGTAGGTCCGGATCACCCCCCTGACGCTGCCCACCAGCGTCACCTCCTCCGGCTCGATGGGGGGGAAGGCCGGGTTCTCGGCCAGCAGACGGACCCTGCCCCGGGCGCGGTCGAGTCGCTTGACCGTAGCCTCGTCGCCGACCAGCGCCACCACGATGGCACCATGGGGGGCGTCGGGTCGGGGTTCGACCAGGACCAGGTCACCGTCGAGGATGCCGGCGCCGACCATGGAGTCCCCGCGCACCCGGAGCGCGAACCAGCCCTCCTGGGCCAGCCCCGGGGAGAGGACGACGTGGTCCTCGATGTTCTCCTCGGCGAGGATGGGCGTGCCCGCCGCCACGTTGCCGACCACGGGCAGGGTCACCGCGCGTCGCCGCAGGTCCTGACTGCGGACGTCCTCCACCAGCTGGACGGTCCGCGACTTGCTGGGGTCGCGGCGGATCAACCCACGGCGCTCGAGCTGGTTCAGATGGTTGTGCACCGTGGAGCTGGACGACAGCCCCACCG
This sequence comes from Candidatus Dormiibacterota bacterium, assembly GCA_035653475.1. GTDB lineage: Bacteria > Chloroflexota > Dormibacteria > Dormibacterales > Dormibacteraceae > CADDZO01. Next base: position 2,289 of record DASRBU010000313.1, read on the forward strand.
CCTGACCGATCTCGCGAACGCTGGGCGGATAGCTCCGTGTCCGGGTCACGTGCCGGATGTACTCGATGATCCGGAGCTGGCGCTCGCTGAGCTCGTGGTTCAAGGTCGGTTCCCCCGTCGTGGGCGGTTCGTCGTACATGGTTGCTCTGGCTCGCGACCATCCTAGCAGGTCACGTCGTTCGCCGCAAACCTTTGTTCGGCACGGAGGGGGAGGCCCGCGCTGCGCCCGGAGCCGCTCCGCCCGGGCGGCGGGCTCGCTCCGGGTAGGCTGGAGCGGTGCGGATCGCGTTGGTCACGCGGAAGGGCTGTCACCTCTGTGAGGAGGCGCTGGCGGCGCTCCGCGGGCTGGGCGTGGAGCCGTCCCTGCTCGACGTCGACGCCGATCCCGAGCTGTCCCGGCTCTACGACTTCCGGGTCCCGGTGCTGCTGGTGGAGGGGCGGGTGGTGGCCGAGGGCCGGCTCGACGCGCCTGCCCTGCGGCGGGCGTTGAGGCG
>DASRBU010000314.1:0-2359 GCA_035653475.1 Candidatus Dormiibacterota bacterium
CTCCTCCTCGGTCAGCGGCTCGTCGTCCCTGGGGGTGGCCATCAGGCCGGCCAGGTCGGGGTCGTACCCGGACCGCCAGCGCACGATCGCCGCGGCGGAGAAGGCGATCCCCTCGGCGAAGAGCGTGAGCCGACCCGCACCTGTCATCGCGGGGAGCCTGCGACACCGCCAGCCGGGCCGAGGCCCTCGCCGAAAGATGCCGTGGGGGAGGGAAGCCGTCGGCCTGGGGAAGCGATACGTGCCCCGAGGCAACCCGAGCGCGGGGATACGTGCTCCGGCCGGACGACGCCGTTGGCGATCGAGATCCCCGCGGGCGCGGCCTCCGCCCGGTCCAGCCCGTGCTGGAGGTCGGGGACGGGGCGGCCGGTGACGTGCCACCATTGGCTCCGGGGCGACCGCTCCCCGGCCGAGAGCCGGGTCCCAGGGAGGTAAGGAGGACGCACATGGTCGAGGGGCGCCGTGCAACCGCGGATCGACGTCTGGAGGGCCGGGTCGTGATCCTGACCGGTGCCGCGGGCGCCATCGGGCGGGTCTACGCCCGCCGCCTCGCCGCCGAGGGCGCCCGGCTCTCGCTGCTCGACCTCGACGCGGCCGGCCTTCGGCCGGTGGGTGAGGCCTGCCGGGGGCTGGGCGCGGAGGCGATCGAGATCGCGGTCGACGTCTCCGATCCCGCCTCGGCGCGACGGGCGGTGGAGGAGACGGTGGAGCGGCTGGGCGGGGTGGACGCCCTGGTCAACAACGCCGCCCTCTTCTCCGGACTCCCATTGCGACCCTTCGAGCAGATCCCCCCCGAGGAGGTCGACCGCGTGCTGGCCGTCAACGTGCGCGGGCCCTTCTTGCTCTGCCAGGCGGTGGTGCCCCACATGCGCCGACGCGGTCGGGGCAAGATCGTCAACATCGGCTCGGGCATCGTCCTCTCAGCCTCGCCGGGCCTGGTCCACTACGTCGTGTCGAAAGGCGCGATCTTCGCCCTGACCCGGGCCCTGGCCAGGGAGCTGGGCCGCGACGGGATCACGGTCAACACCCTGGCGCCGGGGCTGACCCTCACCGAGGGGGTGCGGGCGCAGATGCCGCAGCCGTCGATCGCGGCCAGCCGGCAGGCTCGCTGCCTGCCACGGGACGAGGTCCCTGAGGACCTGGAGGGGACGCTGGTCTACCTGCTGTCGGCGGACAGCGACTTCGTGACCGGCCAGATGATCGTGGTCAACGGGGGCGGTCAGTTCTGGTGAGCGCAGCGCGCGGACGGCGGATCGGTCCGACCCGGCCGCGGCCACGGTTCGGTGTCCGGGCAGCGAAACCGGGTTCGCTAGGCTGAGAGGGGGCTGCGGCGGGGGTTCGTGGTCCCCCGACGCCCTCCGCCTACCGGGCCGGGCGTCCCGGGATCGGCCGCCGGACGCCCGAGCTTACAGTTCGTTGATCATGTAAGGCGTTACCGTCACTTCCCCAACGCCGTTGGAAAGGAGCGTGGGAGGATCGCCATGAGCGGGCTTGCGGGTCGTTCCAGCCGCCGCCGGGCCAGCCTCCACCGGGAGTTCGGGGCCTTCACCCTTCGTCGCCACCCGGTGCGGATGGCGCTGGCCCTCCTCCTGATCCTGGGTGTGGCCGTGGCAGCTTCGGGTCTGGCTTTCGACTACGCAACCCGGATCTCCGCCGTCCCGACCGTGGCCCTGCCCGCCGACACGCTCGTGTACGCCCGCGACGGCCAGCTCATCGCCGACCTGCATCCCCCTGGCCAGAGCCGGATCCCGGTCCCGCTCTCGGCGATCTCACCGGCCATGCAGCAGGCGATCGTGGCGGTGGAGGACCGCAACTTCTGGCACGAGGGCTCGATCGACTGGACGCGGGTCGCGGCCTCGGCCCTCTACGACCTCCGCCACGGGCAGCCGGCCCAGGGGGCGAGCACGATCCCCGAGCAGCTGGCCAAGATCCTCTACCTCAACGAGGACAAGACGCTGCAGCGCAAGCTCAACGAGGTCGTGCTGGGACAGGTGCTGAGCAGCCGGGAGAGCAAGCAGCAGGTGCTCGACGACTACCTGAACGACGTGTACTTCGGGGAGGGCGCGACTGGGGTCCAGGCCGCGGCCGAGGTGTACTTCGGGGAGCCCGCCTCGAAGCTCGACGTGGCCCAGGCGGCGCTGCTCGCCGGGCTGCCCAATGCCCCGTCGGCGTTGGACCCGTTCGTGCACCCGGCTGCCGCCAAGGCCCGCCAGGCGGTGGTCCTGGATGCCATGGTGCGGGCCGGGGACCTGGCCCCGAGCCAGCGTCAGGCCGCCCTCGAAGAGCCGCTCCGGTATTCGGACGGGAAGGCGGTGGACGTGAACGCCTTCCCGGCCTTCACCTCCCGGGTCGTCCAGGAGCT
>DASRBU010000315.1:0-2892 GCA_035653475.1 Candidatus Dormiibacterota bacterium
CTCCTCCTCGGTCAGCGGCTCGTCGTCCCTGGGGGTGGCCATCAGGCCGGCCAGGTCGGGGTCGTACCCGGACCGCCAGCGCACGATCGCCGCGGCGGAGAAGGCGATCCCCTCGGCGAAGAGCGTGAGCCGACCCGCACCCGTCATCGGGCGCGAGCGCCTCCGGCCCCAGCTCGCCCGCCTCCAAACGCCGCCGCTGGGCCAGGCGGTTCAGCTCGTCCCGCTCCTGGTTGGAGGAGTCCACCTCCATCAGCCCCCGCTCCGGCCCCGCCTGCCACCAGGCCTCGACCATGCCCGAGCGCAGCTCCGCCTGGGTGGCGTAGCGCCGCAGCCGGCCCTGATCCCGGAAGGCGCTCAGCCCCTCCACCACCCACCCCTCCCGAAGGGCCTGCCAGGCCTCGGCCTCGCGCCGCTCCCGGGCCCGGCGCGCCACCCGCAGCTCGGCCGCCGCCGGAGGGTGTGCCACGTCCGGTGCCCAGAGCGACGCGTGGAGGCGCGCACAACGCACAAGAGGTTGAACGGGAGGACCGGGAACGCGGCCAGGACGGTCTCCACGAACGCTCCGCGGCGGGTCACGCGCTCGGCGGTCGCCTGATGGACGCCGTGGAGCAGCTCGGACGCCGTGACGGCGGCGATGGCAACCTCTTCCTCCTCGCCGAGGGCGCGACCGAGGCGAGCCGCGGTCTTCTTGGCCGCTCGGACTGCCGGCAGGCGTCGCCGTCGCCGCTCCAGATCGATGAAGGCGGTCGTGCCTACAACGGTTCCCACGGGTCGGGGGAACCGGTCCGACGCTGGCGCGGACGGCCTCCAGATCGTCGGCGAAGGCCGGGTCCGGCACGGGGGCCGCGACGAGCATGGCCAGGACCTCGCGGAGCGGTCGGCCACGCCGGCGGGAACCACCGCGGCGATGGTCGGGATGCACGATCACGAACGTCGGGCGACCGTGGCTCTCGACGACCTCCCCGTGCCGGGCCATCACGCGGGGTGCGGCGGCGGGGATGCGCACCTCGTCGGCTCGCACCTTCGCGCCCCGACCATATCTTTCGGTTTCGACCGAATCCGTCCGAGTTCCATCCCGCGACCACGGTTCGGCCGGGACCGAACATCCTCGCCTGTCCATTGGCCCATGGGACCGCACTCCCCTCCCGGCGCCTGGCGCAGCGGCTCGTGACGTGCGCCGGGCGCTTCCTGGTCCTGCTCGACGTCACCGTCCTCGACCTCGCTCTGCCCGGCATCGCCGGGACCAGGCTTCCTCGGATCGGGCGGTTGCCGTGCCCTGTGGACGTCTCCACGATCGTGCTGGCGAGCACGACGCTCGCCTGCGGCTCGGCCGGGGACCGGCTGCCAGCCGCGGGGTGCAACCTTTCCCGCCGCACCGGGACGACCCGAGTCACCTCGGCAGAGGGAGTCGCCGAGCATGCCTTCGACCGGAACCTCTGCCCCACCCGCGGCGAGGCCCTCGCGGCATTCGCGGCCGAGCGCGGACTCAGGCCCGACCGTCACTGCGTCCTCTCGGCCGACCAGCCCGGCTAGGTGGCGTCCGGCCCCGCCCGGCACGAAGCCGGACGGGAGCAAATGCGGACAGCGGGCGCGGCCGACCTCGGGATGGGCTCAGCCGCTCGCCGATGGAGAGGTGGCCGCCGGCTGGAGACGCCTCCTCATCAGCAGCGCCGAGGCGAGGAGGAACGTGGCCACCCCGGCGACGGCACCGATCATCAATGGACGGCGGTCGCGACGTCGGGACCTGAACCTGACCACCATCGAGATCACCTCCTGGTCGCGCCCGGCCCTGGGCCGAGACGCCTGGACGCATCCGCTGAGCCCAGGCTAGGCAGGAGGCCGGGGAGGTCACCACGAATCCACCCCGAACCATGGACGAATTCCTCGCCGGGCCTCGGTCCCTCGTCGTAACCGTGCCGCCGCACCCACGGCCGCCCCGGGGCGTCCGGCCTGGTCCAGGGTCGTGAACCATCATCCGGCCGGGCGGGAGACCCTGGCCCGGGCCGCGCGCAGGCCCCGCTCCACCCTCTCCCTCTGGGAAGAGGTGGTCCCGGAGGCGGGGAGCAGGATCGCGGCCAGGCGGTCCAGGGCCACGACCGGGTCCAGGTCGGGGAAGGCCAGGGCCGGCCCGCAGCGCGCGGCCTGCTCCTCGAAGCGATCCTCCCAGAAGTCGAGCGTCCATCCCGGCCAGCGCTTGGCCAGGGCTCCGAGGGGCGAGGGGAACTCCCAGGTCGTCCAGAGGCCGAGGTCCCCGCTTCCGGTCTCGAGGTGGAGGCCCAGGTACGGATGCCGGGCGAGACGAAAGGCGGTCTCGGCCGGTGGGAGCCGGTCGAGCAGCCCGGGGCCGAGCCAGGCCAGGTCGAAGGCATCCAGCTCGAGGGGATGCACGAGCAGCCTTCCATCGGCATGCCGCACCGTCACCACCACCCCGACCCCTCCTGGGTCAGCCGCCGGCCGGCAGACGGTGGGGGGGATGGGCGGGGGAAGCGGAGCGTGGGGAGCGCCCACCCGATCGGCCAGCTCGCCCATCCCCCCGTAGGCCCAGCGCAACCGCCAACCCGGCCAGGTCTCGGCCAGGAGGAGCTGGAGGTAGGCACGACGGAGGTCCATCTCCACCAGCCGCTGGCAGCGGGCCAGGAGCAGGAGCCGCTGGGTGAGATCGACCAGGACGCCGGCCTCGGCCAGGCCGTCGTCGATGGCCTCCTCGGACTGGAGCTCGCCGGCGCGCATGGCGGCCAGGGCGGCCTCGGGGCCGGCGGCGAGGAGGAGCTCCACCTCGTGCGCCCCCCAGCGGTCGGCCCGCACCTCGTGGCCGGAGCGGTCGACCAGCACATAGGTCGCCCAGTGAGCCATGGGCGCCGCTCAGGCCGGCCGGGGCGTCGCCTCCCGCCA
>DASRBU010000316.1:0-9327 GCA_035653475.1 Candidatus Dormiibacterota bacterium
GACGCCTGCAGCCGGGCGCTGGACGCGGCCATCGCCGCCATCCGCCCCGGGGTGACCGCGGGCAGCGTCCACGACGCCGGCCAGCGGGTGATCGACCAGGCCGGGTTCGAGCCCAACTTCCGCAAGCGGCTCGGCTACTCGGTCGGGGTGGGCTTCGCCCCCGACTGGGGGGAGGGTCACATCCTCCACCTGTCGCGGGAGGACCCGACCGTGCTCGAGCCGGGCATGGTCTTCCACCTGCCCCCGGCCCTGCGTCGGTACGCCGTGGTCGGGGTGGGGTGCTCGGAGACGGTGGCGGTGACCGCCGACGGGGCGGAGGTGATCACCGACTTCCCCCGCGAGCTGGCCATTCGGTGAGGCGTCCCGCGCGCGTGCTCCTGGCCGGTCCGGGTCGGGTCGGGTCGGCCTTCCTGGAGCTGGCGGCCGGCCGGCCCGAGCTGGAGGTGGCGGCGGTAGTGCGCTCCACCGGCCCGACCGTGGCCGAGCTGCTGGCCGAGGGCGGCTGGGACGTGGTCGCCGACGCGACGCCCAGCGACCTGGCGACCGGCGGCCCGGCCCTGGCCCACGCCCGGGCGGCGCTGGGGGCGGGCGTGCACTTCGCGACCGCGGCCAAGGGACCGCTGGTCCGTGACCACGGGGCCCTCCGCGAGCTGGCCCGGCGCACCGGGACCGGGTTCCGCTTCTCGGCCGCCACTGGGGCCGCCCTGCCCACCGTGGACATGGCGGAGTTCGCGCTGGCGGGCGCCCGGGTGGTCGCCATCGAGGGGGTGCTGAACGGCACCTCCAACTACGTGCTGGATCGGATGGCGGAGTCGGTCGACCTGGAGACCGCGCTGGCCGAGGCCCGCCGGCGCGGCATCGCCGACGGCGACGGCCGCCCGGACGTCGCCGGCGTCGACACGGCGGTGAAGCTGGTCGCGATCGCGAACGCCGTCTGGGGGACCGACCTGACCCTGGAGGACGTGGCCGTGACGGGGATCGAGGGCCTCGACCCCGACCTGGTGCGGGGGGCGGCGCGGACGGGCGGGGCGGTGCGACTGATCGGCCGCGCCGCTCCGGAGGACAGTCGGGTCCGGGCCGAGGTGCGGCCGTCGCGGGTGGCCGGCGACCACCCGCTGGCGGGCGTCCGGGGGGCGGACAAGGCGATCACCTTCGAGACCGACAGCATGGGCCGGCTCACCCTGAGCGGCGGTCGGTCCGACCCACGGGCGGCGGGCGCGGCCCTGCTGCGCGACGTCCTGCTGCTGCTCCGGGTGGGACCACGGGCGTGAACCGGGAGGCGCCGGTGGGGGTGTTCGACTCGGGGATGGGCGGCCTGGCGGTCGCCGCCTGCATCGCCCGCGAGCTGCCCTCGGAGTCCATCCTCTACCTGGGCGACGTGGAGCACCGTCCCTACGGCCCGCGACCTGCGGCCGAGGTGGCGGAGTACGCACGGGCGGCGGAGGCCTTCTTCCAGACGCAGGGGGCGAAGGCGATGGTGATCGCGTGCAACACGGCCAGTGTGGTCGCCGACCGGCTGCGCGGCGCCCTCCCGGTGGTGGGGATGGTCGAGCCCGCGGTCGCCGCCGCGGTCGAGCTGCGGCCGCGAGCGATCGCCGTCCTCGGCACCCGGGGCACGGTCGACAGCGGGGCCTACCAGCGGGCGCTGGCCGCTGCGTTGCCCGAGGCGCGGGTGGTGGGCCGGGCCTGCGAGCGGGTCCTGCGGCTGGCCGAGGTGGGCGGAGGGGACGATCCCGAGCTCCTGGAGCGCCTGCTGGCCGAGTGCCTGGACGGGGTCCTCGACTGCGACCTCGCCATCCTGGCCTGCACCGACTTCACCTGCGTGCGGCCCGCGCTGGACCGGGTCAACACCAGCCGTCTCCGGCTGCTCGACCCGGCCCGGGCGGTGGCCGCTGAGCTGCGCCGCCGGCTGGAGGGAGACGGCCTCCTGAGCGCCACCACCCGAGCGCGTCATCGCTTCTGCCTGACCGCGCCCGAGCCCGCGTTCGCAGCCGTCGGGCGCAGCTGCTTCCAACTCCCGGTCGAGACGGTCGAACTGGTGCGCCTGGAGGTGAGGAGATGAGCACGCGGCGCTTCCGCATCGGGGCCGGCTTCCTCGGTCACCTCTCGTCGGAGAACGGGTTCGCGGTGCTGCGCGAGGCGGCCCGCATCTGCGAGGAGGCGGGCATGGACAGCTTCTGGGTGGCCGACCAGCGCTGGATGCGGGACGTCTACGTCAGCCTCGCCGACCTCGCGGCGCGAACCCGCCGACTGCTGCTCGGCACCCGGGTGACCGACCCCTACGTCCGCCATCCCGGCCTCACCGCGGTGGCGATCGCCAGCCTGGACGAGGCCTCGGGCGGCCGCGCCATCATGGGCATCGGCGCCGGCGGCTCCGGCTTCTCCCAGATGGGCCTGGCGCGGCCCCGGCCGGCGGTCGCGGTGCGGGAGGCGATCGAGGTCATCCGGCGCCTGTGGGCGGGTGAGGAGTTCGAGTTCCACGGCCGGATCGTCGACTGGGGGCGGGGTCGGTTGGAGTTCCGCTGCCGCCCCGACATCCCGGTCGCCATCGCCGCCCGGGGACCGATGCTGCTGCAGCTGGCGGGCGAGGTCGCCGACGCCGCCATCGTGGCCTCGGGGGTGTCCCGGGGCGGGGTCGCCTGGGCCCGGGAGCGGATCACCAGGGGCGAACGTCGGGCCGGCCGGAGGCCCGGATCGGTGGAGCTGATGCACATGACCTACCTCACCATCCACCGGGACCGGCGGCGCGCCCGCCAGGCGGTCAAGCGGGGCATCGTGGGCGCCGTGGCCGGCAGCCATCCCACCTACGACTTCCTGGCCGCCAACGGGCTCGAGATCCCACCCGACCTCTACGCCTACCTGGAGACGGGCGCCCGGGACCCGGTCCGCATCCAGGAGCTGATCCCGGACGGCTTCGTGGACAGGCTCGCCATCGCCGGCACCCCGGAGGAGTGCGGGGAGCAGCTGGCGGCGCTGATCGAGAGCGGGATCGACCACCCGCTGCTGTCGCCGATCCCGGTGGAGCCGGGAGGGGAGCTGGAGATGCTCAGGACGGTCGCGACCTCCATCCTGCCCGGGCTACGGCAGGCGAGGACGGCGTGAGCGCGGTCGTCCAGCCGGCGGAGCGGATGGGACGGATCCCCTTCTCGGGCATCCGCCGGATCTTCGAGGCCGCGGCGGCGCTGGAGCGGGAGGGGCACGACGTCGTCCACCTCACCGTCGGCCGGCCGGACTTCGACACGCCGGCGCACATCAAGCAGGCGGCCCGGGACGCGCTGGACGCGGGGTTCGTCCACTACACCTCCAACTACGGCCTGCCCGAGCTGCGGCGGGCCATCGCCCGTAAGCTCGCCACCGACAACGGCCTCGACTACGACGAGTCCGAGGTGCTGGTGGTGCAGGGAGCGAGCCAGGCGATCGCGGTCGCCGTCCAGGGCTTCCTGGGGCCGGGCGACGAGCTGCTGGTCCCCAGCCCGGCCTACCTGAACTACTTCCACTGCGCGACCCTGGCCGGCGCCACCCCGGTGCCCGTGCCCCTGCGCGACGAGAACCACTTCCAGCTCGATCCCGACGAGGTGGCGGCGCGGGTGACGCCCCGTACCCGCATGCTGGTGGTCAACACCCCCCACAACCCGACCGGGGCGGTCTGCCCCCGCGGCGTCCTGCTCCGGATCGCGGAGATCGCCTGCGAGCGCGACCTGCTGGTGCTGTCGGACGAGATCTACGAGAAGCTCGTCTACGACGGTGCCGAGCACGTCTCGATCGCCGCCCTCCCCGGCATGAGGGAACGTACGTTCACCGTCAACGGCTTCGCCAAGGCCTACTCCATGACCGGCTGGCGGATCGGGTACGTGGCCGCGCCCAGGGCGCTGATCGACGTCATGGTCCGGATCGTGCAGTACACCACCGTCTGCCCCACCTCCTTCGCCCAGTTCGGCGCCCTGGCCGCCCTGGAAGGGCCGCAGGGGCCGGTGGCGAGCATGCGGGCCGAGTTCGAGCGCCGGCGCGGGCTGGTCCAGCGACGCCTGGCCGGCATCCCCGGCCTGACCTGTGCCCGGCTCCAGGGCGCCTTCTACGCCTTCCCGGACGTGGCCTCGTACGGGCTCTCCGACGACGAGCTCGCCGACCGCCTGCTGGCCGAGGCCGGCGTGGCGGTGGTGCCCGGCTCGGCCTTCGGACCGGGCGGGGCCGGGCACGTGCGCATCTCCTACGCCACCGACTACGAGCGGCTGGCGGAGGGGTTGGACCGGCTGGCACACGGGTTGGAGCGGCTCTCTCGGGGGTGAGGTGGCCGGGCCGGCCCTCGAGGGCGGGGGACGCGCCCCGCGGCGCGCCAGGGCCGGCCCCTCGGCATCGGGTCGTGCGTCGGTCTCGGTCGCCCCCGGCGCCGGCGACACCCGTCCCCTCCCGGGGTCAGTCACCCAAGCCAGGAGCCCTCCGGCCGCCTCCGGTCCCCGCCGCTCGCCCCTCATCCCACGGCCGTCGGCCCGGAGGCCTTTCCACCCGAGGCGGTCGCGGGCCGCGTCGACGAGCGCGGCCGCGCTCTCGGCCACCGGCCGCCCCGGTCGGGTGCCGCCCCCGTCCCCCACCGCGCGCCGCTATGGTCGAGGAGATGACACACCAGAGCGAGGGCCGCCGGCGGTGGCCTCCGGGGTGAGCGCCCCCGGTCCGGCCCGGCCCCGGCGGCGGATCAAGGTGCGGGGCGGGACCCTGGGCTGGTTCCTCTGCTGGGCGGTGGTCTTCGCCGACATCGGCACCTCGATCTACTACACGCCCGGCATCCTCTTCCCCCACTTCGGCGACCGTTCCGCGCTCTTCGTCTCCATGACCCTGGTCGTCTTCGTCCTGCTCTCGGCCAAGTACGCCGAGGTGGCCTGGCGCTACCCGGAGGGCGGCGGGGTGGTCAACGTCGCCGCCAGCGCCCTGCACCCCTTCGCCGGCCTGCTCGGCGGGCTGTTCATCCTGATCGACTACTACCTGACCGCCGCCCTCAGCGCCCTCTCGGGCCTCATCTACCTCGGCGTGGTGCTCCCATCCCTGACCCCGTTCGTGGTCGGGGCGACCATGATCGCGCTGGGAGCGCTCGGCGTCCTGAACCTGCTGGGCGTGCGCGACAGCGCCCGGGTGAGCGCCACCGTGGCCGTGCTGGCGGCCACTGGCCAGCTCGGGGTGGTGCTGGCCACGGCGGTCTGGCTCGGGCCGGACGGGGTCCTCCACAGCCTGGCCGCCCTTGCCCACGGCCCCCGCCTGACCCCGGTGGGGCTGGTGACCGGGTACGCCGCCGCCTTTTTGGCCTTCTCCGGCCTGGAGACCATCTCCCAGCTGGCCCCGGCCATGCGCGAGGTCCGACGCCAGGTCGCAGCCCGGGCCATGGCCGCGGTGGTGGCGACCATGGTCGTCACCAGCCCCCTGCTCACCCTGTGGTCCACCACCCAGCTGCCGGCGGGCACCGACCCCAACCAGTTCATCTCCCGCCTGGGCGCCCACGTGGCCGGGCCGCCCCTGGGCGCCTACGTGGCCGTCACCGCCGCCTTCCTGCTGGTCTTCGCCAGCAACACCGCCATCATCGGCGCCTACCACGTGTTCGTCGCCCTTTGCCGCATGGGCTTTCTCCCCCGAGCCCTGGAGCAGCGCAACCGCTGGCGGGGCACCCCGCACTGGGCCATCCTCCTGGCGGTGGGGCTGCCCGTCTTGCTCGTCGCCCTCAGCCGCGGGGACGTGGCCCTGCTGGGCGACCTCTACGCCTTCGGCCTGCTGGGCGCTTTCATCCTCACCAGCCTCTCCCTCGACATCGTGCGCTGGCACGACCAGGGGTGGCGGCGGCGACCCCGGGCCCGTCTGAGCTTCTCGCTGGGCGCGGCCACCACCCTCCTGGTGGCCGTGGCCTGGACCACCAACCTGGCGGCGAAGCCCCTGGCCGCCCGCTTCGGGGGCGGGCTCACCCTGCTCGGCCTGGCCGTGGGGCTCCTCACCCACTCCTACCTGCGGGGTCGCGAGCCGGTGGTCTTCCCCCTCCTGCACCGGCCCGAGGTGCCCGCGGTGGCGGTGTCGAGGGGCCGGCGCCTGCCCCCGGCCCAGGTGCTGGCCATCCTCCCCGCCGACCCGGCGCTGGCCGAGGCCGTGGTCGCCACGGCCGTGGCGGCGGCCGGCGACCGGCCGTTGGCCTTCCTCTACCGCGGCGACCCGTCGAGGGTGAGGCGGCCGGGGCGCCACCTGCTGGAGGTCCAGGACCCCTACCTGGCCGACCGGGCGGCGCGGGTGGCCTTCGCCCGAGCGGAGCGGGCTGCTCGCCGTCGGGTGCGCGACCGTCGTTACCTCTACGTCCCCGGCGACCTGCGGCAGGAGGCCGTCGGCGACGTGTGGCGTCAGCTGCGCCCGCGCGAGACCGTCCTGGTCGAGGGCGATCAGGGGGTGCTGCCGCCGGTGGCCATCGACCGGGTGCGGCGCATCTCGGTGGACGGGATCACCGTGCTCCGGCTGCTCTCGGGTGCTCCACCCCAGACGCCGGCGCCGACGGCGACGCCGTCGCCCCCGGCCGGTCCGCCCGGGGCCCCGCCGGCGCCCGGACCCAGGGCCGCGACCGAGGGCTGAGCGCGGTGTCGAGCCGACGGCGCCAGGCCCGCCGTCCCGGTCGTCGGCCCTCGGGCCCTCAGGCCGAGCCCGGGAGCGCCGCCGCCAGCTGGCGGCGGCCGCGCACGCCGGCCTTGGCGAAGATCGCCTTGAGGTGGTCCTGGACGGTGAGCGGCGAGATGTGGAGGGAGGCCGCGATCTCGGGCCCGGAGCGGCCCTCCAGCACCAGACGCGCCACCTCGCGCTCCCGGCGCGAGAACGCGTAGGCCGCCATCAGCAGAGGGACGACCGCGGACGGGGGGGCCGGTTCGATCACGATCCCGATCGCGCCCGGGAGGGACGGCCCCTCCAGGCGCACGGCCTGGACCAGGATCCAGCGGCCGGCGGCGGTGCGAGCGCGCACCCGCGGTGGGAGCGCGCCCGGCGCCCCCCGCTCGACCGCCCACAGCCGGGCGACGAGCGCGTAGACCAGGCCGGGAAGCGCGGACCCGGTCCCTGCGGCCGCCAGCCAGCGCCGGGCCGGGGGCGAGGCGGCGAGCGGGGTCAGGTCCGGTCCCAGGACCAGCAGCCCGGGGCTGGGGGAGTCCGTCGGGCAGTCGAACCCGCCCGGCGCCACCGCCAGGCGGGGGGCGAGGCGGGCCAGGATCGGCAGCAGGGCGCCCACCGTCTCCACGTCCTCGGTCCGAAAGCGTCCGCCCCTCCGCTCCCGGTAGAGGACGAGGCTGCCCCAGCACACCCCGTCCGCCATCAGCGCGGCCCGCAGCTCGTCGCCGATGCCGCCCGGACCCAGCAGCTCCGCCCAGCGCCGGCTCCGAGAAAGGTCGCCCCCGGTCGCCTGGCTGAGCGCGCCGACCGGGGCCGTTCCCCTGGCCAGAGCCGCATGCTTGACCGCGTCCGGTTCCAGGTACTCGATCTCGAAGAGGCGGCGCTGGCGGCCGGCCAGCGCCGGGTTGTCGGCATGGCGCAGGCGGAGAGGAGGGTGGCCGGGTCGGCCGGGGACCAGCACCAGACGTTGAACCGGACCGCCCGCCGCAGCCCGTCGATCGCCGAGCGGACGAGATCCTCGCGCTCCAGCCCGGCCCGGTCGAGGCGAACGAGCGCGTTCCAGGCGCTCGCCGGAGCGCTGACCGCCATCCCCACCATTGTGCGGCCCCCACCGCGCCGCACGGACCAAGAATCCCAGGCTCCTGGGATTCCGGACCGGCTCCCGAGCCGGCCATGGTGCTGCCATGAGCGACCAATCCGTGGACGTGACCGCCTTCGACGCGGTGGGCGAGGAGGCGGCGCCCTTCCTGGCCTTCCTGGAGATGGCGAAGTCCCTCCCCGGTCTCGTCCAAGCCAAGCGCGAGCTGGACGAGCTGCTGGCCCTGCGGCCGGGCGAGGCCGCGCTCGACGTCGGCTGCGGCGCCGGCATCGACGTCCTGGAGATGGCGTGGCGGGTCGCGCCCGGAGGATGGGCGGCCGGCATCGACGCCAGCCGGGCGATGATCGCCGAGGCGCGGCGGCGGGCGGCCGCGGCCGGGGTGGACGTCGACCTCCGGGTGGGCGACGCCCACGCGCTTCCCTATAGGGACGGGACGTTCGACGCCTGCCGCATCGAGACCGTGCTCCAGCACCTCGCCGAGCCCGAGCGTGCCCTCGCCGAGGCCGCCGCGCAGGGCCGCATCGGCCGCCAGCTCCCGCGCCTCTGCCGCGCCGCGGGACTGGTCGACCTGCACGTCCGTCCTCGCCTGGTCCCCGGCAACGTCCGCTTCTTCCGCCTCCTCGGTCCCCACCTGGCGCGCCTGGTCGCCGGCGGAGACCTCGACCCGGAGCGCCTCGCCCGCTGGTGGGAGGACCTGGAGCGGGCCGAGGCCGAGGGCTCTCTGGTGGCGGGCGGGATCGGCTTCGTGGTCGCGGGCCGCCGTCCTCCGGCCATGTGAGCCGACGACGGTCGGACCATGGGCCCGGGAGGCCCGTGACCCATCGTCGAGCCCGGCAGGTCGAGCGGCCGGGGCACCCCGGCGAGCCAGCTCGGTGGGGACGCTCGCCCCCGGCGCGGAGCGGACAGGCGCCGCGACCGTGGCTGGGATCGGCAGCCCGGCCCGGCCGGGCGGCCGTCGGCTCGGGGAGCGCGTCCGGGGGCTCGCCCGAGGACGGTGGTCGAAGCGGACGAGCCGGGCGCCCGACGGCCGGGGAAGCGCCCTGATCGAGCGGCTCCTTCTCCCTCCACCCGGCCTGGGGTGACCGAGCCCGTCGGCCGGGGACGTGCGGCGATGATGCCGAGACTCGTCACCGTGTGCGCGCCCGCCCATGGCGTTGCCCGCACCCCCTCCGCCCGCCTCCGCCGCGGTCGAGGCACCTTGAGGTGGCGGGATGGATTGTCTACTATAGACGAAGGAAAGGAGGTGAGGGACCATGTTGCGTTCACGGGGCGCCAGACGTCGCCTGGGCCTGGCCCTTTCGGCGATCGGGTGTCTGGTGTTGGCCGCGTGCGGAAGCTCGCCGTCCCCCTCGGGTGGGGCGCCGGCCGGCCACGCCAACCTCTCGGCGGTGAAGGCGGAGATCGACAAGTACACGGCCCTGCCCGCGTTCACCCCGCCCGGCCCGCCGATCGACCGGACCAAGCTGGCCGGAAAGACGATCTTCTACATCCCCGACTCCAGCGCCAATCCCTTCGCCGCCAACATCGGCAACGCCATGGCACAGGCGGCGGGGATGCTGGGCATGAACTTCGTCAACTGCACGACGCAGGGCCAGGTGGCGCAGTGGGTGCAG
>DASRBU010000317.1:0-5159 GCA_035653475.1 Candidatus Dormiibacterota bacterium
CACCTTGCGCGACCCGGTCCGGATCGGGATCGCCGAGCGCTGCGAGGTCGTCGAGGACGCGACCTGCACCGCCACCTTCCCTCGGCACTTCCCGGCGGTGGTCCGGGTCTGGACGCGCGACGGGCGCCGGCTCGAGGAGCGAGTCATGGTCAATCGGGGCAGCGCCGAGCGGCCCCTCAGCCCCGAGGAACTGCTACTCAAGCTTCGCTCCACGGCCGAGGAGCGAGCGGAGCGGCTGGCTGAGCAGGTGCGATCGCTGGAGCAGGCCTCCGACCTCCGCTGCCTGCTCGAGGGCTGAGGGCATGACCTGGCTGCTCCCCGCCATGCTCTTCGTGCCCGGGGGCAGTGAGCGTCACCTGACGAGGGCGCGGAGCCTCGAGGTCCCCGCCCTGATCCTCGACCTCGAGGACTCGGTGGCCCCCTCCCGCAAGGAGGCGGCACGATCCCTGGTGGCTCGCTTCCTGGACGAGCCCCGGGCCACCGAGACGGTCTTCGTCCGGGTCAACCCTCCCGGGTCGCGATGGCACGCCGACGACCTCAAAGAGGTGACGCGGCCCGGCCTGTCCGGGATCGTGCTGCCCAAGGTCGAGCGGGCGGACACGGTGCGGTCGGTGGCGTCGGTCCTGGAGGACCTGGAGAGGAGGGCAGGGATGGAGCCGGGCACGATCCGGCTGATCGCGACCATCGAGACGGTGGCGGGGCTCAGGCGAGCGCCGGCGATCGGCGCCGCCTCGCCCCGGGTGCTCTGCCTCGGCTTCGGGGCGGCCGACCTCAGCGCCGACCTCGGGCTCCCTTGGCCACCAGAGGGAGGAGGGACGAGCCCCACCTTGGTCCACGCCCGGGTGGAGCTGGTGCTGGCCTCACGCGAAGCGGGCCTGTCACCCCCACACGACGGGGCCTACCCCCGCTACCAGGACAGCGAGGGGTTGCGACGGGAGGCCGAGCTGGCCAAGGAGCTCGGGTTCTTTGGCAAGCACGCCATTCACCCCGACCAGGTTCCCGTCATCCTTGAAGCCTTTCGTCCGACGGAGGCGGAGGTGGCGGCAGCTCGGCG
This sequence comes from Candidatus Dormiibacterota bacterium, assembly GCA_035653475.1. Taxonomy (GTDB): domain Bacteria; phylum Chloroflexota; class Dormibacteria; order Dormibacterales; family Dormibacteraceae; genus CADDZO01. The sequence goes on from DASRBU010000317.1 coordinate 1,055, forward strand.
CGTGGTCCGCGAGCTGGAGACCCAGGAGGGCGTCGGCGCGGGCGTCCTGGGGATCGAGGGCGAGATGGTCGACCGCGCGGCCGGGCGCCGAGCACAGGCCCTCCTCCGCCTGTACGAGGAGCTAAGCGGCCTTCCATAAGTTCTGCGCGTAACCCTCGGGCAATCAGGGCGACCGGAACGGCGAGGCGCATCGCAAAAGTTGCTTCTGGCTGCGCTCACGAAAGAAGGCCTGCACCTGACGCACCCGACCGGCCACATGGTGTTAGGCGCCACCCGTCGTGGACGTCTCTGGGTCATTGGTGGTGAACGCGTGGGTGTAGGCGTTTCCTCGCCAAAGGATCCTGCCCTCGAGCTGGCGGCGTTTGAGGGTCCGGCGCCGTGCGTCGAGGGCAGCTGCTCATCTGGTGAAGAGGTCCACGGTCTCGATGACGCGGTCGCAAATCCAGGCGACCGCGAAGAGGCGGCGCTGGTCGTCGTGGCGGCACTGGCCGCACGAGCAGCAGCGGCTGAGCTCGTAGGCCTCGGGGGTGGCGTAGCGAGCGCAGCCGGGGCACCACTCCAGGGCCCAAGGCGGAGGCTGGTGAGGACGCGGCAAGGGTCGCGTCCCGGGCCTGGTGGAAAAGCGACGCGGGCAGTAGGCTCGCCTGGAACGTGGAAGTTTCAGGAGGTGCCCGATGCCCGCGTCACGAAGAGTATCCCCCACCGAGCGTGTCCGTGCCCAGATCGATGAACTCTTTGCCTCTGGCCGAGAGCTCGGTCACCTCCTCGAGGAGGTAGCTCGGCTCGGGGTCGCGCTCCTCTTCCAGGCCGCCTTCGAGGCGGAGATCAGCGAGTTCCTGGGCCGAGAGCGCTACGGCCGCGGTGGGCGCACCCACGAAGGCCTCCGCAACGGCCACGCCCCGCTCACGGTCAGGACCTCGGCGGGCCCGATCACGCTCCAGCGGCCCAAGCTGCGGGGCACCGTGGAGCCCTTCGCCTCCCGCCTGCTGGGGATCGGCGTGACCCGGACCAAGGCCCTGGAGTCGCTGGTCATCGCCAGCTTCGTGCGGGGGCTCTCGGTGCGCGACGTCGAGGCCACCCTCGCGGAGGCGCTGGGCGAGCAGTCGGCGCTCTCCAAGTCGACCCTGAGCCGGATCGGTCAGGTCCTGGTCAGCCAGTTCGAGGTCTGGAGCCGGCGCGACCTCTCCGACTACGAGCTCGACTACCTACTCGCCGACGCCAGCTTCTTCAAGTACCACCCGTCGGCTCCGGGGGAGCCGATCCTCGGCACCTGGGGCATCACCATCGAGGGCCGCAAGGTCTTCATCGGGCTGACCGCGGGGGCGGCCGAGAGCTATGACAGCTGGCACGCCCACTTCACCGACCTCCGGGGGCGCGGCCTCCGGCCGCCCCTGCTCGGCATCACCGACGGCGCTCCCGGGCTGGTCGCCGCCTTCGAGCAGGCCTTCCCCGAGAGTCTCCGCCAGAAATGCGGGGTGCACAAGGCACGGAACGTGCTGGAGAAGGTCAGCAAGCCGGACCAGGAGGAGGTCAAGGCCGCCTACTGGGCGATCTTCAACGGCATCGAGGCCCCGCCCGGCGAAGAGGCGGTCGCGATCGCCCACCAGCGCGCCCAGGAGTTCGCCGACACCTACGGCGGCCGCTACCCGAAGGCGGTCGACTGCCGGCTCACCGACCTGAGCGCGCTGACCGCCCATCTCCACTTCCCGGTCGAGCACCGGGAGCGCGTCCGCCACACCAACCTGCTGGAGCGGACCTTCGGGGAGAGCCGGCGCCGGGTCAAGGTGATCGGTCGCCTGCCCGGCGAGCACTCCTGTCTCTCCCTGGTCTGGGCGGTGCGGGATCGGGCCAGCACCGGCTGGCGCGGGATCGACACCTCGGTCGCCGGCATCCGCCGGCTCCAAGACCTCCGCCGCCAGCTGCTGGGACCGCCGGAGCTGAGCGCCACCGGCTGAGCCCCATCCCAGCTCCACCATGACGCCCCGGCGCGGGGCGGCAACGTCAAGCCTCCGGGCCAGGTCCTGGGACCCTCGCCACCCGGCTGGCAGGCGTCCTGCGCCTCCTCAGCGCCTCGGCTTTCGAGCCGGACCCGACTCAGCCCTCCAGAGGGCCTCATTGCCGGGTCGTTTCCCGAGGGCTCCGAGCCGGCTCCACGTCACTGGGGTGCGATCAGCCCCGCGCCGATCGGTGGTCTCCGTGCCCCCCACGCCCGGCGAGGAAGTCGGCCGGGGCGAGGATCGAGATGCCTCGCCGGCTGCCGAGATCGAGCAGGTGGTGGTCGTCGGACACGATCACGTCCGCCTCGGCGGCGGCCGCCACCTCGAGGACCCGGTTGTCGGCGGGGTCCGCTCCGACGATCGACACCGGCTCGGCGGGGGTGACGATCCGGCCGATGCGGACCACCTGGGCGACCGCCTCCTCGACCAGATCCGGCTCCCAGCCGAACGTGTATTGCAGCACGCGGCCCAGCTCGGCGAGGAGCGCGTAGGAGCTGACGAGACGCACGCGCCCCTCCAGCACGAGACGGTAGACGGCCTCCGGCGCACCTCCGGGGAAGACGAAGGCAGAGATGAGGACGTTGGTGTCCAGGACGACGGTCACGCCCGTCGAGCTTCGGCAATCAACCGCTCGACATCACTCTCGTCCCGGATGCCGAGGGCACGGGCCCGCGCCGCCCCATAGCGTTGGAGGGACTCGAACCGACCGGTCTCCCGGTAGATGCGGTAGACCCGCAGCATCTCGCGAAAGAGCTCGCTCCGATTACGTCCCTCCTCCTCGGCGATCCGCTCGAAGGCATCTGCCGCCTCGGATGGGACCGAGACGGCCACGACTCGGGACGATCTTCGAGAGGGCATGTCATACAGGGTATAAACCACTGAGGCACGTGCGCCCGCCACCCCAGGAGCGGCCCGCGGCCCTCCGGCCAGCTGCGGCCGGGGACGGCCGGGGACGGCCGGGGACCCCAGGCAGTGGAGCACGGGCGAATGCCGACCATGGTCGTACCATCGGCTGCGCCGGGTCACGGCCACGGTCACCGCCATGCCGATCACCGCCAGACCGCCGGTCCCACCGGCGATGCACCGGCGGAGACCAGATCGATCGGGTGCCGCACCAGGGCCAACCGCAACATCTGCACCTGGACCTGCCCGGCGCCACGGTCGACGAACGGCGGCAGCATGAGGTCGAGCTACCGGTCGAGGACCGGGTCGGCAGGGTCGGGTCGTCTGCGGTCCGCAGCGTTCAGGCACCCGAGGAGCCGTCGGTGAGCCGGCAGCCCGGGGCGATGCCGGGTCAGCCCCCGCTCTCCCACACCAGCCTCCGCAGGCCGGCCGTGACCTGGCCCAGATCTCGCGCCCCCACCCTGCCCGTCAGCTCGACCGAGGTGGTGAGCAGCACGCACCCACGGCCGACCCCGACCGTCGGGATCGGCCAGGGGGCCGCGAGCCCGTAGGGTCCCCGCTCGGGAGGGGTGAAGCCCTCTTCCAGCTCCAGGCAGGGGAGGAAAGCCTCCACCGCGGTCAGGACCTCGTCGCCGGCCCACGAGGCGGCGAGCAAGGGCAGGGCCTGGAAGAAGCGGGCGGTGGCGGCCAGCGGGCGCAGGCACGCCACCAGCTCGGCCGGGTCCGCGGGCGGTCCCGTCTCGGAGAGCAGCACCAGCTCCACCCCCGCCTGGCAGAGCGACCTGACCACGACCAGCAGGACCTCCGTCGCCTCCTCGCGGTCCAGGCCCGGGCACGTGGCCGCCAGATCGAGCGGGCCGGGCAGGGCCACGCCGACCACCGCCGAGTCGCCGAGCACGGCCCGCAGACGCCGGGTGGCGTCCACCACCGTCGCCGCCCGGCCCCCGGCCATCGCCGCCTCGGGCGAGGTCACCGCCGCCCGAGCGCAGGGCCGAGGCGGGAAGGCCGACCAATCGAGGCGCGCCCCCGCCACCTCGCAGGCCAGGTTCGACCCCGACTCCACCCAGGCCACGTCCAGGCTCGCCCCCCGGACCAGCTGGGCCAGCAGGTTGGCCAGCTTGGTGGGGTTGCCCAGGAGCTCGGCTGGGGTCAGGCCCTCGATCTCGCCGGCCAGGGCCGAGGCCCGGGGAGCGACCAGCGGCCGC
>DASRBU010000318.1:0-16137 GCA_035653475.1 Candidatus Dormiibacterota bacterium
GGTGGTTGCTCCCGATCTGGCGCCAGTGCTCGCGCGGGAAGGTGGCCAAGGCGAGCACGTCGGGGCCGGCCTCGGCGAGCCGGGCGGCCGCCTCAGGGAAGCGCTCCGCGAGTTGCTCGACCATCCCCGCTGCTGAGCCCAGACGGCGGCGTGGTCGGGCTGGGCGAAGATCGAGCGGACCCGAGTCGCCACCCGCGTCCCCGCCGACTTGGGGAGGCGGGTGAGCAGGTTGCGGACGAGGTGAACCCGACCGCGCTGCCACCCGGCTCCCGCCAGCACGGCTGCGATCGCCTGCCGAAGGCCGAGGTGGTGGTCGGAGATCACGAGGCGGACAAGGTCGAGAGCATCTCGCGGAGCAGGTCGGGGTGCGCCTGCTGCAGCTGCTCGCGCATCCAGGCGACGACCTCACGGTCCATACTGGGGTCGGCCATCGGATTCCTCCCTCGGGTTGCGAGATCCCTGAAGGATGACCGATGGTCGTCTTCTCTTCGGGGGGCCTCAGTGCCCCTCGTACACCACCTGCCTGGACGCTAACCACCTCCGGACGACGCGATGCCTCGCGCGAGGAGCTGCTGCGCCTGTTCCAGGCGACCGAGAGCCTCTACTCCGGCGAGACCCCCCTGCCGCGGCTGGGATTGCCGGACCGCGATCTGGACGCGCCGGACGATTACCTCGACGCACCGGGCAGCGGGAGCTGGCGGACGAGCCGGCCCGATTGCTCCGCAACCGGGGCCTGCTCGCGGATGGCCATCCGACCGTGGCCGGCATGCTCTGTTCGGTCGAGAGCCGCAGCGTCACCTTCCCTTCGCGCAGATCAACGCGGCCCGATTCCGGGGCGCCGACCCGTCCTTCGAGCCGCTGGACGGCAAGGACATCACCGGTCGGTTGCTCGACCTGGTCGACGACGCCCGGCGCTTCCTGCAGCTCCACCTCCAGGTTCGGCAGCAGATCTGGGGATTCGAGCCCGAGCCCAGGCCGGAGCTTCCCGAGGAGGCGCTGCGCGAGGCCATGGTCAACGCCGTCGCGCACCGACGACACGGTCCAGGGCTCGGTTCGCATCTTCGTCTTCGACGACCGGGTCGAGTTCCACACCCCGGGTCGGCCGCCGAACACCGTCGACGAGGCGGCCATGCGGGCCGGCGTGCACGTGGTCCGGAACCGCCCGATCCACACCCGGCTCTCGGACGCGGGCCTGGTGACGCGCCGGCACCGGTGTTCGACGCATGGTCAGGCTGGTGCGGGAGGCGACCGGCCAGGACCTCACGCTCGAGGTCCGCGACTTCGAGGTCCTGCTCGCGATCCCGCGGCCGGGATGGGGCGAAGAGGACGTCCGCGTTCCGCGGTGGCCGTCGAGGGCGAGGCCCTCGGGCCGGGCGCGAGCGGCTGTCACGGCGCGCCGGCGGCGTGCCCCGGCGACTGGGGCCGGGTCCGTCGGTCACCCTCGCCGGCCCCGCCGTCGGGTGTGCTTGAATGGCCCCGTCGGCGGCACGGCCCCGCGGCCCGTGCCTTCGGAGGGAGAGCGAACGAGCGGTGTCGGTGGCACGGGTCGGTGCCGTGGACGTCAGGCGGCGCCGCCAGCTGGTTCGGGCGGTGGTCGCGTCCACGGTGGGGAGCACCATCGAGTGGTACGACTTCCTCCTCTACAGCAGCGCCGCCCCCCTCGTCTTCGGCCCGCTGTTCTTCCCCTCCAACCACCCCCTGACCGGCATCCTGATCGCCTTCACCACCCAGTTCGTCGGTTTCGTCGCCCGTCCCCTGGGCGGCCTCATCTTCGGCCACTTCGGCGATCGGGTGGGGCGCAAGTCGACCCTGGTCGCGACCCTGCTGACCATGGGGCTGGCCAGCGCCGCCATCGGCGTCCTCCCCGACGACCGCGCCATCGGGATCTGGGCCGGCGTCCTGCTGGCGATGCTGCGCATCCTCCAGGGGATCGGGGTAGGCGGGGAATGGGGGGGCGGCATCCTGCTCTCCATGGAGTGGGGGCAGAGCGGGCGGCGGGGCCTGGTCACGAGCTGGCCCCAGCTGGGGGCCTCGCTGGGCGGCGGCGTGCTGGCGCCGGGCGTGCTCGTGCTCATGGACGTGCTCTTCCCCCACCAGTTCCTGACCTGGGCCTGGCGGGTGCCCTTCCTGCTCAGCCTGGTCCTGGTGCTGGTCGGCCTCTACCTCCGGCTGGGGGTGATGGAGACCCCGGCCTTCGTCCGCCTCCTCGAGGAGCGACGGGTCGAGCGCGCCCCGGTGCTGACCGTGCTCGCCCGGCACCCGGCCGAGGTCGTGCTGAGCGCCCTGGTGGTGGTGGCCGAGCAGGGCCCCGTCTACCTCTTCACCTCGTTCGTGCTCGTCTACGGCACCGAGCACCTGCACCTGGACCCGGGCTTCCTGCTCTTCGTGGTCATCTTCGGCAGCCTGGCCGCCACCGTCGTCTACCCGATCGCCGGCCACCTCTCGGACCGGGCCGGGCGCAAGCCCGTGTACCTGACCGGCGTGGTGCTGATGGGCCTCTGCGCCTACCCCTACTACCTGCTCTTCGACACCCGCCTCCCCACCCTGATCCTGGTGGCGGCAGTGATGGTCGCGGTGCCCTTCGCGGTCATGTTCGCCACGGTCGGGGCGCTGATCGCGGAGACGTTCACCAGCCGGCTGCGCTACAGCGGCGCCTCGGTCGGCTACAATCTGGCCGCCATCGTCGCCGGTGGGCCGGCGCCGCTGATCGCCACCTACCTGCTCGCCACCTACCGCAGCTCCGGCCCCATCGCCCTCTACGTGGTCGGCTGCTCGGCCCTGAGCCTGGTCGCGCTGCTGCTCCTCCCCGACCGCTCCCGCCAGGACCACGAGCTGGAGTACGAGCCCGGGGCCGGCGAGCTCGGGCGCCGGCCGCGCCCTCGGCCGTAGATCGACACCGGTGCCGGGCGAGGTACGATCGTCGAGCCGAACGAGGTCGGGTCGAGGCCGATCGGGCCCATCGCCGACCATCGGTGGCGGACGGCGGAGATTCGGTTCGCTCCTCCAGACGCATGATCATGGCTGAGCTTGAGTGCGGGCGGGCAGGGTGCCCGGTGAGGCGCGGGGTCCGGTGGGTCGGAGGGGATGGGCCGGTGGTGGAGGTGCCCGCTCCCGGCCCGGGAGCGGAGCGCCGGGGGCCGCGGTGCCGGTGACGTCCTTCCGCCCGCACCGGGTCCCGACCGGCCTCTGGCTCCTGCTGGCGGCCTCGGCGGCGCTGTTCCTGGTGACCTGGTGGCCGGTCCTGGACGGCCACCGGGTGCTGCTGGGGGGCGACACCCTCTACCGCTTCCCGCCCTGGAGCGGCCTCCCCGACGCCCGGCGGCCGGCCAACGTCCTGGTCGGGGACCCCGTCCAGCAGTTCCTCCCCTGGCAGGAGCTGGTGGCCCGGGCCTTCCGGAGCGGGCGCCTCCCGCTCTGGGACCCCGATGCGCTCTCCGGCAAGCCGCTGCTGGCCAACGATCAGTCGGCGCCCTTCTCGCCCTTCACCTGGCTCGCCCTCCCCTTCTCGCCGGCGAGGGGGTTGAGCTTGGCCATGCTGGCCAAGCTCTGGGTGGCCGGTCTGGGCCTGGCCGTCTATCTCCGGGCCTCGGGCACCCGGGGCTTGTCCGCCCTGGTGGGCGGCATCGCCTACGCCAGCAGCAGCTTCATGGTGGTCTGGCTGGCCTGGCCGCAGTCGGCCGTGGCCAGCCTCCTGCCCTGGGCCTTCGCGGCCGGGGAGTGGGTGCTCTCGGGCGGTGGCCTCCTGGCCACGGCGGCGCTGGCGGTGGCGGTGGGCCTCCAGTTCCTGGGCGGCCACGCGGAGACCTCCCTGCACCTCGGGGTGGGCCTGGGCCTCTACGTCGCGGCCCGCTGGCTGACCGGCCCCCGGAGCCTCTCGACCCTGTTCGGGCTGGTGGCGGGGGCGGTCCTGGGCACGCTCCTGGCCGGGGTGCAGCTGCTGCCCTTCCTCGCCGAGCTGCCGCACACCACCGTGGCCCTGGATCGGGCCCGGCTCCAGGTGGGAGGGAGCCATCTCGACCCCTCCACCCTGTGGAGCTGGCTGGTCCCCAACCTGCACGGCAACCCCGCCCTGGACGGCCGCCCCGGCTGGTCGCCCAACTACAACGAGGCGGTGGGCTACGCCGGGGTCACCGCCCTCTGCCTGGCCCCGCTGGGCCTGGTCGACCAGGCCCGCCGGCAGGGCTCACGGGCCCTGGCCCTGGTGCTGCCCGGGCTGGTGGCGGCCGGGGTGGTGTACGGTCCCCTCTCCGGCCTGGCCGCCCGCGTCCCGGGCCTGGCCCTCGCCAACAACAGCCGCATGCTGGTGCTGCTCTGCTTCCTGGTGGCGGCCCTGGCCGGGTTCGGGGTGGACCTGCTGCTCCGATCGGCCCGGCCCCGGTGGCGGGGTCCGGCCGGGCCGGGGCTGGCCCTGGCCGGGCTGGCCGTCCTGGCCCTGGCAGCGGGCGCCGGCCTGATCGCCGTCCACGGCGGGACCTGGGCTGACCATCCCGGCCTCCTCCCCCGCCTGCCCCACGGCCTCCTGGCCTTCTGGATCCTGATGTCGGGGCTGGCCCTGGTGGGGGCGCTGGCGGCGATCCTGGCCGGCTTGGGAGGTGGGGCGGGGAGGCCGGCGGCGCTGGCGGTCGGCGTCCTGGCCCTGATCGAGGGCTGGGTCTTCTCCTTCCACTACCAGCCCCTGGTCTCGCCCCATGAGGTCCCTCCGGCCACGGCCGTCACCACCTGGCTGCGCGAGCACGGCGGCCCCGTGGCTGGCATCGACGTCACCCTGGTGCCGGACACGGCCACCCTCTACGGCCTCCGGGACGTGCGTACCTACGACATCGCCTTCGACGTCCGCAGTCGGCTCTTCTGGTCGGCGGCGGACCCCCGCTACCAGGACCGGCTCACCGGCACCCTGCTGGAGACGCCGGGCGTGGGCTGGCTGCGGCTGGCCGGGGTGCGCTACGTGGTCGGGCCAGGGGTGGTGCCGGGCACGGTGCCGGAGCTGCGCGCGGAGGGGGTGACGGTGGCAGCGGTGCCCGACCCCAGACCTCTGGCCTGGGCGGCGCCGACCTGGGTGGCGGCCTCCGGATCGGGGCCGGACCGGGCCACGCTGCTCCACCTGGGGCCGGAGGGGCCGCCGGTGCTGGAGGGCGCGGAGGCCCAGCGCTCGTCGTTGCCCGCCGGCCGGGTGACGGTGCTCTCGGAGCGGGCCGGCGAGCTGCGCCTCGACGCCCGGCTGCCCGGACGCGAGGCGGTGGTCGTCCTCCAGTCCTACGCCCCCGGCTGGCAGGCCGAGGTGGACGGCCGCCCGGCCGCCGTCCACCCCGCGGACGTGAAGTTCATGGCCGTGGTGGTACCCGCCGGCGACCACCTGGTGACCCTGAGCTACCGACCGGGGTCGGTGGCCTGGGGGACCAGGGCCAGCCTCGCCGGCCTGGCCCTGATCCTGCTCCTGGTCGCCGCGGTCGGGCGACGCCTCCGGCCGAAGGGAAGCTGGATCCGGCTCGGGAGCTGAACCGTCTGACCCGGCTCCGGGCCGCCGGTGCCGGGACCGGCGGGGCTCACCCTCACTCGACGGCCGAGCGCACGATCTCGGTGGCAGTACGGCCGGCGGCCCGGCCGGGTCCGACCGGCCACCGGAAGCGAAGGTCCTCCGATCCGTCGGCCGGTGCGCCGACCGGGGCCGAGCCGCCCCTCGATCCCGGGTCCTGAGCCTCTGGTGACGATCCCGGTCTCGGCCCAGGATCGAAACGTCGGCGCCGCCCGGCGGCGACACCCGAGAGACCGTAGATGCCGAGATCGAGGACGGAGACCATGGAGATCACCCTGTCCATCATCAAGGCCGACACCGGCGGGTACGTCGGTCACGGCGACGTCCATCCCGACCTGCTGGCCACCGCCTCCCGCGCCCTGAAGGCGGCGGTCGAGGACGGCCGGCTCCGAGACGGGCAGGTCAACCGGGTCGGGGACGACCTGGCCCTGATCATGACCCACACCCACGGGACCGAGAGCCAGGTCGTGCACGGCCTGGCCTGGGAGGTCTTCGAGGCCACGACCGGGGTGGCCCGCAAGTTGGGCCTGTATGGGGCCGGCCAGGACCTGCTCGGCGACGCCTTCAGCGGCAACCTCCGCGGCCTCGGCCCCGGTTACGCGGAGATGACGTTCGAAGAGCGGCCGAGCGAGCCGGTCGTCGTGTTCCTGGCCGACAAGACCGAGCCAGGGGCGTTCAACTACCCGCTGGCCCGGATGTTCGCCGATCCCTTCTCCTCCCCCGGCCTGGTCATCGACACCAAGATGCACGCCGGCTTCGCCTTCGAGGTGCTGGACCTGAAGCGGTCGCGCCACCTGACCCTGGTGACCCCGGAGGAGTACTACGACCTGCTCATGCTGATCGGAGCGCCCCATCGCTTCGTGGTCAGGCAGGTGCGCTCACGGGCCCTCGACACGGTGGCGGCGGCGACCTCGGTCCAGCGGCTGTCGCTGATCGCGGGCCGGTACGTGGGCAAGGACGACCCGGTGCTGGCGGTGCGAGCTCAGAGCGGGCTCCCGGCGGTGGGCGAGGTGCTCGAGCCCTTCGCCCTTCCCCACCTGGTCGGAGGCTGGATGCGAGGTTCGCACTTCGGCCCGCTCATGCCCTGCGGCATCGCGGACGCGACCCCGAGCCGGTTCGACGGTCCGCCCCGGATCGTGGCCATCGGCTACCAGGTCACCGACGGCCGCCTGATCGGCCCTCGCGACCTGTTCGCCGACCCTGGCTTCGACCGGGCCCGGCAGATGGCTCTGGAGCTGGCCGACCACCTGCGCCGGACCGGCCCCTTCGAGCCCCACCGGGCGGGGTTGGACGAGCTCGAGTACACGACCATGCCCGCCCTCTTCGAGGCCCTGGCCGAGCGCTGGACGCCCGAGGGGACGCCGGCGCCGGTCCGGTCCTGACCCTCCGGTGGGCTCGATCCCGGCACCGGCCCACCGATCGAGCGGTGGGCCCGTCTTCGCCGACCTCACCGGGAGCGGTCGGCCGAGCCCGGTGAGACCGCGCCTCCAGGCTCGGGCCACCGGCAGGTCGGGGCGGAGATCGGGCCCACCAGGAGATGACCTCGGATCACGGGGAGGTGGCGGAGGCCGTGCTCCACCCGTGCTCCACCATGGAAGCGGCCGCCTCGGCGACGTCGGTCTCGGGCTCGGGCGGCACCGGGCTCACCGACGGGTACCCGGTCACGCTCGCCGCCCGTGATGCCGGACCGTCGGCCATGGCGCGCAGCAGGTCCCGCTCGGTGAGATGCCGATCGCCGTCCCCCCTCGGCCACCACCAAGGAGCCGATGTCTCGGTTCCGCATCCCGGTGGCCGCATGAGCGAGGTACTCCTCGGGCCGGGCCTCCAGCAGCGGTGGCCGCATCGGCTCGCTGACTCGCATGCTCGCGTCGCCTCCTGGTCTGATCCGGGCACGGCGGCCCGGCGTCGGGCGCCGGGCGGGGTCGGCCCGGAGACGCAACGCCACCTCGGGACCGGACCGCGGCCGGTCGGGGCGGCGACCCGGGCGCCCCCGCGGTCCCGGGAGGCGCGGGTCGATCGGCTCTGGCCGGCGGTGAGGGCCATGCCTAGGGTGCTGATCCAGGAGGTGATCGGTGTGAGCGAGGAGGCGGAGGCCGGCGGGAACGCGTACGTGGTGGCCGCTGGCCGAACTTACCTGCTGCCGGGTGGAAGCTGGCTGGAGGTGGAGGAGGGGATGGTCGTGGTCCGTCGGGGGGCCAGGGGCCGGCCCATCGCCGCCGTGGCCCTCTCTCCCGGCACCCTGGTCGCGATCGGGACCGGTCCCCCCATCGAACTGGAGCCGACGCCGGCGGCGGGAGGTTGGCCGCCTGAGCCGCCTCCGGACGTGGACGAGGTCGGCAACCGAACGAACGAGGGGTGACCGCCATCCGCCCGGGAGGGGCCGGTCGCAGAGGAGCGGTCGGGGAGCGGGCCGCTGAGGCCGGCGGGAGGCGCCCCACGGTCGGGGGTGGAGGGCTGCTCACCGACCTGTACGAGCTGCGCATGGCCGCCAGCTATCTGCGTCGGGGCATGGTCGGGCCTGCCACCTTCAGCCTCTTCGTCCGCCGGCTGCCGACCTCCCGGGGCTTCCTGGTGGCCTGCGGGCTGGAGGACTGCCTGGACGATCTGGAGGCGTTCGGCTTCGCCGAGGACGAACTCGCCTACCTGGCCCAGCTCGGGTTCCCCGCTGCCGACCTGGAGCGGTTCCGCCGCCTCCGGTTCCGCGGCGACGTCTGGGCCGTGCCCGAGGGCAGGATCGTGTTCGCGGGCGAGCCGCTGTTGGAGGTGACGGCGCCCATCGCCGAGGCCCAGCTGGTGGAGACCCTGCTCCTCAACCACCTCACCTTCCAGACCACGATCGCCTCCAAGGCGGCTCGCTGCTACCTGGCCGCCGACGGCCGCACCCTGGTCGACTTCTCCTTCCGGCGCACCCAGGGGGTGGAGGCGGGGCTGGCCGTGGCCCGCGCCAGCGCCGTGGCCGGCTTCAGCGCCACCAGCAACGTCGAGGCCGCCCGGCGCCACGGGCTGACCGCGGCCGGCACCATGGCTCACTCCTACATCGAGGCCTTCGCCAACGAGGCCGAGGCCTTCGCCGCCTTCGCCCAGGACTTCCCGAGCCCGGCCGTGTTCCTGGTCGACACCTACGACACCCTGGAGGGCGTGCGCACCCTGATCCGGCTGCTGCGCTCGGGACGGGTGCGCCGGGCGGCCGGCATCCGGCTGGACAGCGGCGACCTTGCTCGCCTGGCCCGCGAGGCGCGAGCCCTGCTCGACGCCGCCGGCCTGGGTGAGGTCTCGGTGCTGGCCAGCGGCGGCCTGGACGAGCACGCCATCGCCGCCCTGGTGCGGGAAGGCGCCCCCATCGACGCCTTCGGGGTGGGGACGCGCATGGGAGTGTCGGCCGACGAGCCCTTCCTGGACACCGCCTACAAGCTGGTGCAGCTGGGGGAGCGACCGGTGATGAAGCTCTCCCCCGGGAAGGCCACCTGGCCGGGGCCGAAGCAGGTGTTCCGGGACCGCCTGCGGGACCGGGTAGGCCTGCGCGACGAGTCGCCACCACCGGGCACGGTGCCCCTCCTGGAGCCCGTCATGCGCGGAGGCCGACGCCTGCAGCGGAGCGAGACGGTGGCCGCGGCCAGGGCACGCTTCGAGGCCGACCTAGCGGTCCTGCCTCCACCGGCCGTGGCCTTGGTCCGGCCGCGGCCGCCCATGGTCGAGGTCACCCCGGCCCTGCGGCAGCTGCGGCGGCGCACCCGGCGGGCCCTGGTGCGCGCTTGAGCCGGTAGGGCCAGCGGCCACCGGCCTGCATCCGGAGTGGCCATCGGCCCTGTCCGAGATGGCGGCCCCCGTGCCAGCCTGAGGCCATGCCACGAGGGAGCGACGAGGACACCATCGATCCGTTCGCCGGGCTGGAGGCGGCCGTCTTCGGGCGCCCGGTGCTGTCCCTCTACCTCCCCTTGCCCAGTGGGCGTCCCAACTGGCGGGCCCTGGTCGGCCAGGTGGCCGAGGCCGAGTTCGAGAACCCGCCTGGGGATCTGGCCGAGGAGCTGGAGGGGGTGATCGCCGAGCTGGAGCAGCGTCACTTCGAGTGCCCGGGGCTGGCCGTTTTCTCCTGCCGGTCGCTGGGCATCTTCCAGCTGTGGCGGCTGCCCGAGCCGGTTCCGCCCCGGCTGGCCTGGGCGGGCTGGTTCGATCTCGAGCCCATCCGAGCCCAGCTGGAGCGACGCCCACCGACGCTGATCGTGGTGGTCGACAAAGAAGGCGCGCGTGTCTTCTCGGCGGTGCTGGACCAGACCGAGGAGCTGTTGAACCTCGAAGGCATCGAGGTCAGCCGCCACCGGCAGGGGGGCTGGTCGGCGGCCGACTTCCAGCGGCACGAGGACGAGCAGGCGCGGGCCAACCTGGCGAGCGCCGCTCGGGCCGTGGAACGGCTGCTGGACCGGGGCTTCCATCGACGCCTGGTCCTGGCCGGCCCACCCGAGGCCCGGGCCGAGCTGGAGCGGCTGCTCAGCCCCCGGGCCCGGGCGGCCGTGGCGCTCCGGGGCCGCGCCGAGCGCAGGATCGAGGGGGTCGACCTGCATCGTAGCCTGCGCCGGCTGCTGGACTCGATCGCCGGCGGACGGCCGGGGTAGCCGTCGCTCCCTCCCGCTCGTCAGCCGCCCGGAGCGGTGGCCGACGCGCGCGCCCGGCCGGGCCGGACTCAGCCGGACGAGGGGTGGGAGAAGTGGGCGACGGTGGGCTGGACCAGCCGCTCCCAGTCCCGGTAGGCCAGCTCGACCGTGACCCGGTGGTCGCCGGCCTGCATGACGATGGGGGCATCGGTGGCCAGATCGGTCTCGGCCAGGACGGGGATGCCGTACAGGTTGCCGAAGGCCGGCATCGCCCCCGGCTCGCAGTCCGGGAACCGGGGAGCGAACTCTGCTTCCTCGGCCAGCCGCGCGGGCTTGCCCACGACCGCGCTCAGCAGGTCGGTGTCCACCAGGTAGGGGGCGGGCACGGTCAGCATGATCAGCTCTCCATCGGCCTGGGCCATCACCACCTTGGCGAAGCGTCGCCCTGGGACGTGCTCGGCGGCGGCGATCTCCTGGGCGGTGAAGGCAGCCCGGTGTCGCTCGATGCGGTAGGGTACCCGGTGCTCGCGCAGGTAGCGCTCCAGCTTCTCCAGGCAGGCCATGCTCGTCACTCCTCATGCAGGGGTAAGGTCCCCTCGACCGGTGGCGCCTCAGGAGAAGTGCTGCCGAGGTGGCTCCGCGCCCCAACCGAGGCCGGCTGGGCGCCCTCGTCGGCGGGAGTGGCGTGCTCCGCTTCGGCCGGTGGGGACCGGGATGGCTCGCCCGGGTGGGGTGGCGATCCCGCCCGGAGGAGCCGGAGCAGCTGATGAGGCCAGCCGGTCGCATGGCGATCAGGGTGGGTACGCGCCCGGCCAGTTGCCGGGCGCGGTCGGCTCTCGAGGCCTCGCCCCCGAGGCGGACGACGCCCCGAGCGGAGCCCGTGGGAGCGCTGAGCGGAGGCGATGACCTCGTCCGTCTCGTCGCGGTACGGAGTGACCGATCCGCTGCCAGGCTCCATGCCGCCCATGCCCCCGGGCACGCGCGCCGGCCCTCGGGCGCCGGTCACGTGCACCTCCATGGCTCCGTCGACTCCTGGCCGGCAGGCGTGGGCACGACCGCCGGTGCCGGCGGCCGTGCCCGTGACCTAGCCTTGGGCAACCGTCACCGGGATCTGCTTGGCCTCGCTCGCCGCACGACGCCCGGCGCCCTTGACCGTGACCTCCAGCACGCCGCGGTCGTAGCGAGCCTGGATGGCGGACTCCTGAGTTCCCTCGGGAACCGGGAGCCGCCGCTCGAACCGACCATAGCAGCGCTCCTGGCGCCGGTAGCCGGCCTCCTCCACCTCCCGGCGCTGGTGGCGCTCGCCCCTGACGACCAGCTCATTCCCCTCCAGGAGCACCTGCACGTCCTGCTTGGGGTCGATGCCCGGTAGCTCGATCGAGACCACCAGGTTGCCGTCACGCTCGTAGGCGTCCATCGGGGGGAGGTAGAAGCCGCGCATTCCCACGCCGAGCCGGGAGAAGGCGGGCAACGCCCAGCGCGGCGCCCAGGCGCTGAGCAGCTCGTCCATGCGACGCTCCAGGTCGCTCATCTCCTGCCAGACGGTCATGGCCATGTCACGACCCTCCTTTGCTTCAAGCGGGTCCGGCGTGGCGTCGGCCGCGCCGGCGGTCCGCGGGTCGGTGCGGTCTCTGCGTCTAGCTTGTCCGGCCCCGGCCCGGCCCGGCAGGGTCGAAGGTCTCGCCCTCGCGGGGACCTGCTGCCCGACACGCCCCGTCGGGGCTCCGGTCGGTCCACCTCGCCGATCGCCGACTCACTCGAGGCGGTGGAGACTGAGGACGCCGAGCCCTACCAGGGTGATCCCGAAGAGGAGCGTGATGCCGGCTTCCACCGGGATGGCGAGCTGCTGTCCGAACAGCGTCAGGCCGAGGCCGTTGACCGCGCTCTCGGGTGCTCCCGCCCCTACCAGGACCACCTTGCGGATGGGGGCGATGCCATAGGTGGCCGGGTCCAGCCGGGTGAGCACCATCAGCCAGGCAGGCAATCCCTGGAGCGGGAAGAGGGCGCCGGAGAGGAAGAACATCGGCATCATCGGGAAGTTCACGACCGCCTGGAAGCCCTGCATCGAGCGCATGCTCGCGGCCACGGCCACGGCCACGCCCAGCCCGGCCAGGGCCAGGCCCAGGCCCAGGCAGAGCACCAGCGGGATCAGCTCCAGCTACGTGCGACTCGTGCGTCGCAAGCTTGGCGGCCGGGACCGGTACGACGCGCAACTGGTCGGCGAGGGGGTTCCGTATCGCAAGCCGTACCATCGGGTCGGCGAGGGCGAGGTGGGTCTGGACATCGGCCCCTCCACCATAGCGGTCGTTGGGGAGGGAGCGGCCTGGCTTGAACCGTTTGGCGAAGAGATCGTCCGCAAGCACCGGACGATCCGCGGGCTCCAGCGCAGGCTGGACCGTCAGCGCCGAGCGAACCACCTCGACAACGACCTACCCGACGGGCGGATCAAACCCGGTCCGAAGCGCTGGGTGGGGTCGCGCCGTCAAGGCCAAACGCAAGACGAGTTGGGCGATCTCCTCCGCCGGGAGGCCGCCCATCGCAAGCTGCTGCATGGCCGACTGGCCAACCACATCCTGGCGATGGGCCGGATCATCAAGACCGAGAAGCTGTCCGATCGCGCCGTTCAGCGGCAGTACGGCAAGTCGGTAGGGGAGCGCGCGCCGGGATGTTCATGGCGATCCTGTAGTCCCAGATATGGCTGCGGGTCTGGGGATCGAGGCCCAGCGTGGGCTCGTCCAGGAAGAGCACCTGGGGCTGGTGCAGGATCCCCCGGGCGATCTCCAGTCGCCGTCTCATCCCGCTCGAGAAGGTGCGGACCAGGGAGTCCGCGCGGTCGGTCAGCTCGACCAGGTGCAGGACCTCCTCGATGCGACCGCGCACGGCCCGGGAAGGGAGGTCGTAGATGAAGGCGTGCAGACGCAGGTTCTCGCGCGGTCAGCTGGTCGTCCAGCGACGGGTCCTGGAAGACGAGGCCAATGCGCGCCCGGACTTGATCCGGCCGGCGGCGAACGTCGAAGCCGGCGACCCAGGCCTCGCCGTCGGTCGGCCTGATCAGGGTGCAGAGCGTGCCGATGGTGGTCGATTTCCCTGCCCCGTTGGGGCCCAGGAAGCCGAACCCCTCGCCCCGTCCCACCTCCAGGTCGATGCCCCGGACTGCCTCCAGCTCGCGGAAGTGCCGCCTCAGCCCGCGTGTCGCGATCGTCGGCTGGATCACGCCTCCATCATGGGTTCGTCCCCTCCGCCGCCATACCGCCGAAGGTCCGGAACGGACGGGCCGGACGCGGTCACGCTCGGCACTCGTCGACCGGCGTCGTCCTGCGGCCAACCCTTCCGGGACGTTTGCCGTCCTACCTCCATCCCGCACCGGCGATGCTGCCGGTGGCGAGACGACGCAGATCGCGACCGAGGCCCGGGCCTCGCCGTCTCCACGCCGGTGGGCCGTCGTTGGGTCGGGAAGGGTCTGCCGGTCGCGCCTCCCGATCTCGTCTCCGGCTCCGGTAGCGTGGCCTGGTGGTACCTGGGACGCGGACGTCGATGACCTTCCCCGACCTGGCCCTTCGCCTCGACCGGCTGGAGGCCACGAGCAGCCGTCATCGGCTGGTGCGGAACCTGGCCGACCTCTACGCGGCCTGCTCCGCGGACGACATCGGCCCCGCCACGTATCTCGTCCAGGGCCGCCTCGCCCCCTTCTTCGTCCCGGTCGAGATCGGCCTGGGGGAGAAGCTGGTGCTGGCAGCGCTGGCCCGGGCCTATGGGGCACCCGCCGACCGGCTCCACGACCGCTACCGCCGGCGGGGCGACCTGGGCCTGGTGGCGGGGGAGCTGGCTCGAGGCCGGCCGGGCGAGCCGCTCCCGGTGGTTCTCGTCCACCAGCGGCTGATGGAGATCGCCACCGTTCGGGGGAAGGGAGCGGTGCGCAGACGGCTGGAGCTGCTCGTCGACCTGCTGTGCAGGCTCGACCCGACCTCGGTCAAGCACCTGGTCCGCATCGTCCTGGGACGGCTGCGGCTGGGCGTGGGCGACGCCACCGTCCTGGACGGGCTCTCGCTGGCCCGGCGGGGCGACGGCTCCCTACGGCCGCTGCTGGAGGCGGCCTACAACCGCACCTCCGACCTGGGGCTGATCGCCCGGACCCTCTGGACTGAGGGCGAGAGCGGCGTCGAGGGACTTCGGATCGAGGTCGGCCGGCCGCTCCGCTGTCAGCTCGCCGAGCGCCTCCCCGACCCGGCTGCGGTGATCGCGAAGCTGGGGCGGGTGGGCGTCCAGCCCAAGTACGACGGCTTTCGGGTCCAGATCCACCGGGACGCGGAGGAGGTACGGATCTTCTCCCGCAACCTGGAGGACCTGACCCCGATGTTCCCCGAGCTGGTGGCCGCCGCCGGCGAGCTGGCCGCGAAGCGGGTGATCCTGGACGGCGAGGCCATCGGCTACAACCCCGCCTCCGAGGAGTACCTGCCCTTCCAGATGACGGCCCGGCGGCGACGGAAGCACGGGATCGAGGAGCTGGCCGGGGAGCTCCCCCTGCGCGCCTTCGTCTTCGACGTCATGTACCGCGGCCGAACCGATCTGACCCCGCTCCCGTACGAGCGCCGGTACCGTCTCCTCCGCCAGGTGGTCCGGGGCTCCGAGGTCCTGCTGCCGGCGCCGCTGACCGTGACCGACTCGGTGGAGGTGTTGACCCGGGAGCTGCTGGACAACATCAGCCGGGGGCTGGAGGGGGTGGTGGCGAAGCGGCTCGACTCGCCCTACCAGGCCGGCGCCCGCAACTTCAACTGGGTGAAGCTGAAGCGCAGCAGCAGCGGCCAGCTCACGGACACGGTCGACGTCGTGCTCCTGGGCTACTACCACGGCAGGGGCAAGCGGGCCGGGCTGGGCGCGGGCGCGCTGCTGGCCGGGGTCTACGACCCCGATCGGGACCTGTTCGTGACCGTGACCAGGATCGGGACCGGGCTGTCCGACGCCGGGTGGCGGGAGGTCCACCGGCGCGGGGACGCGCTGCGCGTGGACCACCGGCCGGCCCGGGTCGACTCGCTCCTGGTCCCCGACGTCTGGCTCCAGCCCGCCCTGGTGGCCGAGGTCAGGGCGGACGAGATCACCCGCAGCCCGGTGCACACCTGCGGCAAGGTCGGCGACGGTCCCGGTTTCGCCCTGCGTTTCCCCCGGATCGTCTCCTTCCGCTCCGCGGACAAGCGGCCGGAGGACGCCACCACCGTCCGGGAGATCGAGGAGATGTACCGGCAGCAGCGCCGCCGCACGTCGGGCTAGGTCGGCGTCCGGTCGCCGGCTCCTCCGGGTCGGACTCCGGTCAGCGCAGGACGACGATCACCGGGGCGTGGTCGCTGGGCTTCCCCTCGCCGGAGGTGGGCCGGCGCTCGTCGCGATCGACCGTCACCTCCAGGCAGCGCTCGGCCACGGGGCGGGTGCCGAGGGCGAGGTCCAGGCGCAGGCCCCATCCTCGGTGGAAGGCTCCCTCCCGGTAGTCCCACCAGGTGAAGGGACCGGGGCCGGCCTGGCGCAGGCGCAGGAGGTCGATCAGCCCCCAGTCCAGCAGGGCCCGCAGTCGCTCCCGCTCCGGCCCGCTGCAGAGGTTCCGGCCTCGCCATCGCTCCGGGTCGTGCACGTCGCGGTCGTCGGGCGTGACGTTGAAGTCCCCCACCAGCAGCAACGGCTCCTCGGGCCGGTGCTCGGCACGTAGCCACTCGGCGAACGCCTCCAGCCAGCGGAGCTTGATCTCGTACTCGGGCGTGCCCACCGCCTGCCCGTTGACCACGTACACGTCGACCACGCGCACTCCCTCGACGGTGGCGGCGATCACCCGGGCCTGCTCCGGGACGGGGTCGCCGGGGAAGCCTCGCTCCACCGTCTCCAGGGGATGCGGTGAGAGCAGGGCGACGCCGTTCCGGCCGGCCTGGCCGAACACCGCCGCCCGGTAGCCCAGATCCTCGATCTCGGCGGCGGGGAAGAGGGCGGCCGGGACCTTCACCTCCTGGAGGGCGAGCACGTCCGGGCGGTGGC
>DASRBU010000319.1:0-7232 GCA_035653475.1 Candidatus Dormiibacterota bacterium
CGTCGATGAAGATGGTGCAGCCGCCCCAGCGCTTGGCCTTCTTCTTCGCCGCCCGGACCGTCATCCAGACCGCGACCATGTCCATGCCGATGAACATGCCGTTGTAGGCGGCGCCGGAGCTGACGATGATGGGGGTGTGCAGGGTCGAGGCGATGGCCTTGGCCAGCATGGTCTTGCCGGTGCCCGGCGGCCCCACCATGAGCACGCCCCGCTCGCGCTTCCCGCCCGCCCTGACGTAGTTGCGGCCGTGCTCGATGAGGCGCAGGATGCGCTTCATCTCCTCCACCGCCGCCTTCTGGCCGCGGACGTCCTCCAGCTTCACCTCGTAGTTGGCGTCCCCCGGCTCCAGCGTCTCCCGACCGAGCCGGGAGAAGAGGACGAAAGGCCCGAAGAAGAGCATGAAGTTGGCCAGGAAGAGCGCCCCCAGCTGGACCACCAGCAGGAGCGCCTGGCCGATCAGGTTCCCCAGCAGCCCGAGGGCCTCGAGGAAGCTCAGGCCGTAGAGGAGCTGGGCCCCGCCGAAGTAGAGCAGGCAGAGGACGCCGATGGGCGTCACCCGTCGCCAGAAGATGTAGCGATTGGTCTCCAGCGTCCGCTTCTCGACGTCGCTCTCGTCGGGCAGCTTCTCGCGCAGCACCAGCGACCGGCGGACCCAGCTCAGGAGGCCCCTGAGGATGACCATCGCCGCCAGGGCGAAGAGGAAGGAGCCGACCGCGCCCCAGTGCATGAGCACCAGCCCGTAGGCGAAGGACGAGCTCCCGAGCAGGAGCGCGAGGATCCAGAAGGCGATCATGGTTGTACCCGCACTATACGCCCGCCCGTGCGCGTTGCCGTCAACGTTCGGTAATCGTGATCGACCCGGCACCGGCCCGGGTGGACAGGGGTGGCCCCGCTCATCCCGGGGGCGGGGCCGGCAGGGCCAGTCGGGCGGCCGCCCCCGCCAGCATGCGCACGCCGGTGGCGAGCGCGGCCTCGTCGATCCGGAAGCTGGGGGAGTGGTGGGCGGGCGGGGTCTCGGCCCCCGGCGGCCAGGCGCCGAGCATGAAGTAGCAACCCGGGATCCGGGTCAGGAACTCGGCCATGTCGTCGCTGACGGTGAGGGGGGCGCCGACCGTGCCCGCCCGGTCGCCGATCAGCTCCCGGCCGACCTCGAGCACCACCCGGGTCACGTCGGGATGGTTGTGGAGGGGCACGGTGTGGTGGACGAGCCGGAGGTCGGAGGCGACCTGGAACTCGCTGTCCACCTCGAGCAGCAGCCCTCGCAGGCGGCTGAGGGCCTCCTCGCGCAGCTCCGGGGTGAAGGTCCGAAGGCTGCCGCGAACGACCAGGGAGCGGGGGACCACGTTCCAGGCTCCGTCGCTGCGCACGTCGCCGACCGTGCACCGGCAGCCGCTCCCCTCGTGCTCCAGGCCCTCCACCACCGTCTCCAGCCGCTCGAGGAGGAAGGCCTGGGCGGAGATCACGTTGCCCGCCCGGCCCATCAGGCCGCCGTGCCCGCCCGGACCGCGCATGACGATCTCGAAGCCGTCCGAGCCGGCCCAGAGCAGCCCCGGGCGGGTCACCACCGTCCCGCTGGGGAGCCAGGCAGCGACGTGGAGGCCGAGGGTCACGTCCGGGCGGTGTCGTTCGAACAGGCCCCTGGCGATCATGGCCCGAGCACCGCTGACCACCTCCTCGGCGGGCTGGAAACAGAAGAGGAAGGAGCCGCACAGGGATTCGGCGTGCTCGACCAGGGTGCGGACGGTGCCGAGCAGGATGGCGGTGTGGGCGTCGTGCCCGCAGGCGTGCATGCGACCCTCGCGGGCGGAGGCGAACTCCAGGCCCGATTCTTCCTGGATGGGGAGGGCGTCGATGTCGGCCCGGAGCATCACCGTTCGACCGGGCCGGCCGGTGTCGAGCCCGGCCACGGCGCCGGTCTCGGTCGGACAGGGGAACACCGCCGCGCCCAGGGCCTCCAGCTGGGCCTCGAGGAAACGAGAGGTCTCGTGCTCCTCGAAGGAGACCTCGGGACGCCGGTGGAGGTAGCGGCGGAGGTCGATCACCTCGTCCAGGACCTGTGCGGAGGGTTGAAGCCCGGAAGCCATGCGCTCACACTACCTGGAGGCCCGCGGGGGTGGGCAGCGGTTTCACACGATGGGACGCAAGCTGTACCCTCGGGGGGTGGAGGCGAGCAGCCTGGACCCCAGGTCGGGCTCCAGCTCGTCCAGCTTGCGTCGCAGGGTCAGGAGGGCCGAGTGGACCGTCGAACGGGCCGCGTCGGGACGGAACAGACCGGCGGCGATCAGCTCACCGGCGCTCACGGCTTTGGAGCCCTGGGCCAGGTGGACCATCAGGGCGGTCTGCTGGGAGGTGAGCCGGATCTGCTTTCCGCCCAGGGTCACGGTGCGATGGGTCGGGTCGAAGTCGAGCCGTCCGAACCGGTAGGTGCCGGGCCGGCCGGTGGCCCCTTCGACCAGGCGGGCGGCGAGGTCCGAGTAGATGTGGGCCATGGGCACCGTCCCCTTGACGAAGTAGCTGCTGGCCCCCAGCTCGTAGGCACGCCGGATGGACGAGGCGCTGACCCGGGCTGCGGACAGGACCACTACCGGCAGCCCCGGGTGGTGCTGCCGCAGCCAGCGGAGCAGCTCGAAGCCCGCCTCCTCACCCTCGTCCAGGACCAGGTCGAGCAGAACGCCGGCCACCCGCTCCCGGCTCAGCAAGGAACGGGCCTCCTCCGGGCCCGCGGCCACCCGCGCCTGATACCCCAGATCGGTGAGGTCCAGCCGCAGCTGCGCCCGCAGGGCGGGCTCGTCCTCGACGATCAGGACCGTGGATCCGAGCACCTCGGGCGGGCGATAGACGTCCAGGCCTGGGGGCAGAGGGGGCGCCACGCGCTCTCGCGTCTTCAACAAGTCGTCGTCAACTCACCCACGGGGACGTGGCGGGGCCGGTTTGCCAGAATGCGGCGAGGTGGATCTCCGCGCGGACTCGAGGAACACCACGACTCAGTCGTGCTCATCGTAATCCTACCCGCCGCTTCCGATCCGGGCCTCTGCCCGGCCCGTCGCGAGTTCCGGGTCACGTGGCCTGGAGGGTCCCCACCCTCCCCGCCCAGGCGGCGGCCCCGGGCCGCGGCGTGGCCGTGGGTCGGGCGCGTCATGGGCGCGCATCGCCGGCCGGGGGGCTGGGCACCCTCAGTCCGACGGTCTGCGGATGGCCGACGGCAGCAGCGCGTAGAGCTCGGCCCGGTCGGTGGCCTTGCTCATGCACCCGATCACGTCCGGGTCCTTCCGCCGGTCGGCCACCGGGTAGGCGCTGTAGAGGATGACGGGGGTCGGGGTGCCCTGGGCGCGCAGCCCCTCGACCAGGGCCCAGCCGTCCATGGGCTCCGGCAGCATGAGGTCGACGATGGCCGCCCGCGGTCGCTCCCGTCGCGCCAGCGCCAGCGCTTCCTGGGCGTCGCAGGCCACCGCCACGCGATAGCCGAGCATCCTGAGGTCGGTCTCCAGGATCAGCCGCCAGACCTGTTCGTCGTCCACGACCAGAACGCAGGAGCCCACGACCTCCCGAGGAGGTGGGGGGAGGGGTTGGGGTGGCTCGAAGCTCACGGCTGTCCGGCCGCAGTATACGGGCTCTGATCCAGGAGGGAGGCTGCGCATGCTCACCATCGAACCGGTCCAGGTCGGCACCGAGGGACCGGCCTCGCGTCTGCTCCGGCTCCTCTCCACCTGCGACACCGAGGCGGGGCTGGTCCAGGTCCTCTACGCTGAGCTGCATCCCCTCTTCGGGTACTACGGCGTCGGGCTCCAGGTGCTGGACGGGGAGGACTGGTACCACACGGTAGGGGTCGACCACGGGGTGCTCCAGGACGTGCGCCGTCACCGGGTCTCGGAGTCGGCCTTCGCCGGCTGGTACCGCGAGCCCCGCCCGCGCGTCCTGCACCTGCCCTCGCGGGAGGAGGTGGACTTCGAGCCCAGCCACGGCCCCGGCCTCAAGCGCAGGGGCCAGACCCTGATCTGGGTGCCGGTGGCGCACCACGGCCACCCCATCGGCGCGGTCATCTACCACGCCAGCGAGCGGCGGCCGGTGTCCCCCCACGAGCTGGAATTCCTGGAGGCGCTGCACGCCCAGCTGGGCGTGCTGGTCAGGAACGCCTGCCTGAACGAGCTGACCCGGAACCAGGCGGTGCGGCTGTCCGCCCTGAACGCGATCGCCCGGGCGCTCTCCGCCACCCAGGACGAGGCCGGCGTGCTCTCCGCGCTGGCGGGGACGTTGAGTTCATTGATGCCGGTCGACAGCGTGCAGCTGGCGGTGCCCCAGGGTGACGGTGTGCTGCGGCTGGTGCAGAGCGTGCCCGGCCGGCCCCCGCGGTGCCGCCGCCTGAACCTCCGTTCGCCCTCCCTGAGCCGGGCGGCCGAGGTGCTGGCCGGCGGCCAGGCGGCGCTGCAGAGGGACGGCTCCTCGTCGGCGTGGGTCCCGGTGGTGGAGAGCGACCGGGTGCTGGCGGTGCTCTCGGTCCACTCCGGGCGACCCCATGCCTACGGCGACTCCACCCTGACCTTCCTCGCCCAGGTGGCGGACCAGGTGGCCCTGGCCCTGCGCAACGCCTGGGCCTACGCCGCGCTTGCCGGCCAGAGCCGACGGCTCGCGGTCGCCAACGCCATCGGCAGCCGTCTCGCCTCCAGCCTCGACCGGCGCTCGATCCTGCGGACGCTGCGGGAGGAGCTGGCCCGACACCTGGAGTTCGACTGTCTCTGGCTGCTCACCCTCGACGAGGGGCCGGACGGGGTCACGGCGACGGGCCACGCCTGCGGCCCGGGAGGTGTGCGGATGCTGCCCGCCCGCCGCCTGACCGGCTCGAGCCCGGCCCACCAGGCCTACGCCACCCGCCGCCCGGCGCTGCTCACCGGCGTCCGCGCGGTCGAGGATGGCGTCTGGCCCGAGGCCCGCCCGGCGCGGTCGCTGGTCTGGGTGCCGGTCTGCCACGGCGATCGGGTGAGCGCCCTCGTCTCGCTCCGCTCCCGGCGGCCTTGCGCCTTCGATGGCTGGCACCTGGAGCTGCTCCAGGACGTGGCCACGCACGTCGGCCTGGCGCTCGCCAACGCCGAGCACTTCCGGGCCGCCCAGACCGAGCGGCACCGCCTCCAGGCGCTGCACGGGCTGGAGCTGGGGGTGGCCAGGGCCACCGACGAGCGAGGGATCGCGGACGCGGTGGCGAACGGCCTCCGGACCTTCATGGAGGCCCGGGTCCTGATGCTGATCCTGGAGGACCACCGGGGACGGCTCGCGGGGTACTGCTCCGAAGCCGGACAGCCGCTCCGCGCCCTGCCTCCCGCCCCTCCCGAGGTGGCCCGGTTCTTCGATCGCCTGGCGGAGGGACGGAATCCGGTCGTGGACCCGCTGCCGCGTGAGCTGCCCCCTCCCCGACCGAGCCACGGCTGGCCGGCCTGGTGTCCGTTCTCCCCGGACCACGTGGTCCTGATCCCGCTCTTCGATCAAGGACGGGCGATCGGAGGGCTCTGGGCCCAGCGCGCCAGCCCCTTCACCGGGGAGGAGATCCAGCTCCTGATGAGCACCGCCCCGATCGTGGGCATTGCCCTCCACACGGCCCGGCTGCGGCGCAGCAACCAGCTGGCCCTGGCCCACTCGGTCCGGATCCAGGAGGTGGCGGCGCTCGCCGGGCACGACCTGGCCGGCGTGGTCAGCGGCATCGCCGAGCAGGCGAGGACGGCCCTGGAGGCGATCGCCGTGGCCTGCTGGGCCTTCGACGACGACGGTCGGCCGACGGCCCGGGCCACCGCGGGCGGGCGGGGCGCCGCCCGTGTCCTGGGCTGGTCGGGTCGGACCGCGGCCCGCGGCTGGCGCACGCCGCCGCTGGGCCTGGTCTCGGGCCGGCGCGGGGAGCTGTACTGGACCTTGATCCCGCTCTGGTACGGGGACCGGCTGGTGGGGGCGCTGGGGGCCATCCACGCCGCCTGGCGCGAGGAGCTGCCCGCCGTCAGCGACTTCGCCCGGCACGCCGCCATCGCCATCGAGAGCGCCAGGCTGGCGGCCGAGACCCAGGGACGCATCCACACCCTGGAGGCGGTGGCGGGGTTCGCCGACCTGGACATCACCCGGCCCGAGCACGCCCGGGCCGAGATGGGCCGGCTGGTCGAGCGCGCCCTCTCTCGGGCGGACGGGTGCCTGTGGCTGCTGGAGGGCGAATGGCTGGTCCGCGTCTCCGACCACGAAGCCCGGCTTCCGGTGACGGGTCTGTCCCTCGACGGGTCGAATCGGTCCCTGGCCAGGCTGCGTCGCCTGCTGCGTGCCGGCGGCCAGCGGCTGGTGGTGGTCCCGGTCCTGGCCGAAGGGCGGCTCGCAGGTCTGGTCAGCGCGGCCCGGGAGGCGGGCTCGCGGGCCGAGACGCACCGGCTGATGACCGTGCTGGCGGCACAGGTGGGCCTGGTGCTGGGGCGGCTCCAGCTGGTGGCGGCCCTGGATCGGCAGGCCCACATGATGGACACGGTGCTGCGGCACACCCCGGTGGGTGTGGTGCTCGAGGACGCCGAGGGCAGGGTGGTGTTCGCCAACCCCGAGGTCGAGCGCATCTACGGCATCCCAGCCCGGGCCCTGGTCGGCCGGCCGACCCGAAGCCTCCTGGAGCGCCCGGACGTCACCTGCCTCGGCGAGCCCGAGGCCGAGCCCGATTCCTGGCTGGCCGAGCTGGGCGACCGGGGGATGGTGGTGCGCATCCGCCAGGTCACCATCCCCGGGGCCGGGGGCCGGCCCGCGCAGAAGCTGACCCTGCACCAGGACGTGACCCGGCTGCGGGCCGCCGCGGAGGCCAAGGACCTCATGCTGAGGGCCATCGGCCACGAGGTGCGGAGCCCGGCGGCGGCCATGCGCTCCACCCTCGCCGGTCTCCTCCAGTGGGGCGAGGTCCTGGACCCGGAACACCGGCACCGGCTCGTGCTGGAGGCCTACCAGCAGTCGGAGCGGCTGCTCAGCCTGGTCGAGAACCAGCTCCTGATCGCCAGGTTGGAGGCCGGACGCTTCGAACCCCGGCCGGAGCCGGTGCCTCTGGGGCGCTGCCTGGAACAGGTCCTGGCCGTGCTCCGCAGCCGCTATGGCGACCGGGTGGACCGGGTGCGGACCGAGATCGCCGCCAGGAGGTTCGTCGCCTTCTGCGAGCCCGTCCACCTGGATCAGGTGCTCAGCAATCTCATCGGCAACGCGCTCGAGCACACCAGAGCGACGAAGGTCGTGGTCGG
>DASRBU010000320.1:0-2653 GCA_035653475.1 Candidatus Dormiibacterota bacterium
GAACCGTGACATGACCATGCTCCAGGTGCTGCAGGCGCTGGGGCACGGCAGCGCGGCCCAGGTGAGGGTGAGCCTGCCCGAGGGCGAGACCATGGCGCAGATGGCGCAGACCGTGCAGCGGGCCGGGATCGGGACGGCACAGCAGTACCTCGCCGCCGCCCAGGACGTGGCCGCCTGGAGCGCCCGCTTCCCCTTCCTCCGGGACCGTCCTCCAGGTGCTCCCGACAACCTCGAGGGCTTCCTCTATCCGGACACCTACGAGCTCGACCGGGGGGCGCCTCCCCGCGATCTCGTCCAGCGTCAGCTGCAGCGCTTCCAGCAGCTGGTCGGCCCGCAGATGATGGCGGCCATGGCCCGGCCCACCCCGGTCCGCCCGGCGGAGTCGCTGTTCGACGTCGTCGTCCTGGCCTCGATCGTGGAGCGCGAGGTGGTGACCTCCGCGGACCGGGCCCGGGTCTGCGGCGTCTTCTACAACCGCCTCGCGGCCGGCATGCCCCTGCAGGACGACGTCACCGTGATGTACGGCCTGGGCATGACCCAGGGACCGCTGACCCGGGCCGACCTGCAGAAGGACACCCCCTACAACACCTATCTGCACCCCGGCCTGCCGGTGGGACCGATCTCCAACCCGAGCCTCGACAGCATCCAGGCCTGCATCCAGCCCCAGCCGAGCGACGACCTGTTCTTCTTCACCGATAAGGGAGGAGTGGTTCATTACGCGCGAACCTTCACCGAGTTCCAGCGGGAGCAGCAGCAGTACGGGCTCGGCGCCTAGCCCGGGCCCGGAGGCGGTGCGCCGGGTGGTGCTCCTGGGCCGGGGCATCTCCTACTCGGCGAGCCCGGCCATGCAGGAGGCGGCCTTCCGGGCGGCCGGGCTCGCCTGGCGCTACGAGCTGCTCGACGTGCCTTCCGACCGGCTGGCCGAGGCGGTGGGCGGTCTGCGCTCGCCGGCCTTCGCCGGCGCCAACGTCACCATTCCCTACAAGGTCGCGGTCGTGCCCCTCCTGGACGAGGTGGAGGGAGCGGCCGCCGAGGTGGGGGCGGTGAACACGATCTGCAACCGGGGCGGCCGCTTGATCGGCTCCAACACCGACGTGGCGGGGATCCGGGCCGCCCTGGGGGCGGTGGGGGTGGAGGCGATGGGGGCCAGGGTGGTCGTGCTGGGGGCGGGCGGGTCCGCCCGGGCGGCGGCGGTCGCCCTGCGGGGCGCTCATCTGACCTTCGTGGCCAGACGGCCGGAGGCGGCGGCGGGCCTGGGCGGCGAGGTGGTGGGCTGGTCGGACCCGGCCTGGCCGGCCCGGGTCCGGCACGGAGACCTCCTGGTCAACGCCACTCCGCTGGGCCGGAGGGGGGAGATGCCGGTGCGCCCCGCGGCCCTGCCACCGCGGGGGGCCGTGATCGACCTGGTCTACGTGAGGGGCGGGACCCCGCTGGTCCGAACGGCGCGCCGGCTCGGCCTCCGCTGCGCCGACGGCTGGAGCGTGCTCCTGGCCCAGGGCGCGGCCGCCTTCCAGGCCTGGACCTCGATGCCGGCCCCGCTCGAGGCCATGCGGGCCGCCCTGGTCACGTGAACCCGCCCCCGCCCTCCCTGCTGGTGGCCGGCTGGGCCGCGCTGGGGGCCGGGATGGGGCTCCTGATCCGGTGCGGATCGGTGCGGCTGGCGAGACTGGAGGGGTTGGGCCCCGGGAGCCGTCCCTGGCAGGTGGCCGGCCCGGTGGTGGCGAGCGCGGCGCTCTTCGGCCTCTTCGCCTGGCGGTTCGGGCCCCAGCCGGTGCTGTTGATCAGGAGTCTCTGGGTGGCGGTCCTGGTCCAGGTGATCTTCTTCGATGCCGAGCACCGCCTGATCCTGGACCGGGTGGTGGCGCCCGCCGCCGCCCTCGCCCTGGTCCTCAGCCCCGTCACCCCCGGCCTGGGCCTGCTGCCGGCGCTGATCGGTGGGCTCGGCGCTGGCCTGGCCTTCCTCGCGCTGGCGCTGCTGGGGGCCTGGCTCTTCAAGGCCGAGGCCATGGGGCTCGGTGACGTCAAGCTCGCCGCCCTCCTGGGCCTGCTGCTGGGCCGTGAGACCGTGACCGCGGTGTCCATCGGGGTGATCCTGGCGGGCGGGGTGGCGCTGACCCTCGTCCTCCTGCGCCGGCGGGGCATGCGGGACTCGATTCCCTACGGACCGTTCCTGGCCACCGGGGCGCTGGCCGCGCTGTTGGTCGGGTGAGGGGGTGCGCAGGGCCGGCGCCGGCGAGGGGCCCGAGCCGTAGAATCGCCCCGCGCGATGCCGAAGCAGCTCCTCTCCAACGAGAACCGGGTCCTGCCGCCGATCCATCGACACTGGATCTGGCCCACCCGCAAGGTGGCGCCGGTAGCGCTGTTGCTCCTGGTCCTGATCGTGATCGTGGACTCGGCCGGCTCCATCGTGCTCCCGGCGGTGGCCAGGCTGCTGGTCACGCTGGTGTTGCTGGCCGCGATCGTGGCCTGGGGGATCGTGGCCTGGGCCCAGTGGGCGGCCAACACGCTGACCGTCACCGACCAGCGGGTGATCCTCGAGGTGGGGATCCTGTTGCGCCGCAGCAAGGTCGTCCCGCTCGACCGCATCCAGGACATCCAGACCACCCAGACGCTGATGGGGAGGCTGCTCGACTACGGCACCATCGAGATCAAC
>DASRBU010000321.1:0-4723 GCA_035653475.1 Candidatus Dormiibacterota bacterium
CCGTGCCAGTCCAGGT
Source organism: Candidatus Dormiibacterota bacterium (assembly GCA_035653475.1). Classification (GTDB taxonomy): domain Bacteria; phylum Chloroflexota; class Dormibacteria; order Dormibacterales; family Dormibacteraceae; genus CADDZO01. The sequence continues at coordinate 17 of DASRBU010000321.1, forward strand.
TGCGGCTGAAGACCTCGCGCACCGGCAGGGTGAGCGCGTCGCCGCCCTCGTTGGCGTAGTAGGCGACGGTGCCGTCGTTCTTGAGCACGGCGATGTCCAGCGCCACGTTCACCGCCGGCGCGACCTCCACCACCAGGTCGACCCCGTCCGGGGCGAGCTCGCGGATGGCCCCGGCCGCGTCCTGAGCCCGGTAATCGACCACGTGGGCGGCGCCCGCGGCCTTGGCCAGCGCCGCCTTCGCCGGGCTGCTCACGGTCGTGATCACCCTCGCCCCCGCCCAGCCCGCGAGCTGGATCGCCATGTGCCCCACCGCGCCCGCCCCGCCCGCGACCAGGACGGTGGCGCCGGCGAGGGCGCCCGGGGCGAGCCGCGCCGGGCCGCCCGCGGCCAGCGTCAGCGCCCGATGCGCGGTGAGCGCCGGCACGCCCAAGCTCGCCCCCAGCTCGTAGGAGGCGTCGTCGGGCAGGGGCACGGCCCGTGCCTCGGGGACGGTGGTCCACTCCTGCGCGGTGCCGCCGTGCGGGCGTCGGTAGGCGGACTCGTAGAGCCACACCCGCTGGCCGATCCGGCTCGGGTCGACGCCCTGCCCCACCGCGTCGATCCGGCCCGCGCCGTCCTGGTTGGGAACCTGCTCCACGCCCTCCGGGAGCGGCTCGGAGAGGCCCCGGCGCCGCTTCCAGTCGGTGGGGTTGACGCCGGAGACGTGCACCCGGACCCGAACCTCGCCCGGTCCCGGCTCGGGCAGCGGCCGATCGACCAGACGCAGCACCTCGGGTCCGCCGGTCGTGCCGTACACGATCGCCTTCATGCCGGTAGCAAACGGGGGCCGTCGAGTCGCGATTCCAGGGCTCGCCCCCGGGGCCGAGGCGGCGCCACCGGCCCACCCCGCCGCGGCCGCTCCGACCAGGCCTCCTCGACCGGCCTCCGGGGACCGATAATCGGCCCGTGGATCGGCGAGCGGCGGTCAGGCAGGAGTTCTCGCGCACGGCGGAGGCCTTCACCAGGCGCACGCGGGATCGGTATCGGGGGCTGGGCGTGGTCGAGTTCGCGCGCTCGCGCCCGGGCGAGCGGGTGCTGGAGGTGGGGGCCGGCAGCGCCGGCTTCCTCAAGCACTTCACCGAAGCCGGCCTCGCCGTGGCCCTCGATCTGACCCCGGCCATGCTCGAGCTGGGTCGGCGCGAGCATCCCTGGATCGCCTGCGTGGTGGGGGACGGCGGGCAACTGCCGTTCGCCACCGCCCGCTTCGACCTGGTGGCGAGCGCGCTGGCCTTCCACCACCTGCCCGACCCGTTGCCGGTGCTGAGGGAGATGGCCCGGGTGAGCCGCGGCCGGGTGCTGGTCGTCGACCAGTGCGCGGCCGAGGACCCCGACCAGGCGGCGACCCAGACCCGGCTCGAGCGGCTGCGGGACCCCACCCATGCCGTCAGCCGGCCGGCGTCGGCCTATCGGGACCTCCTGGGCGCGGCCGGGGTCGCGGTCCTGGACGAGCGCCTGGTCGAGCACCGGGCTCGCCTCGACCGGTGGATCACGCCCGAGGAGTTCCCGGCCGAGCGCATCCGCGCCGTGCTGGAGTTCGTCGAGCACGAGGCCGAGGGCACGGGCATGGGGTTCCGGCGGGAAGGGGGCGGTTGGACCTACGTGCGCCGGATCCTGATGCTCCTGGGCACGGTCGCCGCCGGCTGAGGGCGAGGGGCTCCGTCCCGCCGCTCGGCGCGGCCGGCCACCCCCGACGCGTCCGTCGTCGCCCGATGAGGCTGGGCGCCCGGCTCAGGCCGGGGTCCGGCGGCGCTGGAGCCAGAGCCGGCCCACGACCAGCGCCACCAAGATCGACTCCACCGTGATCGCCAGCCGCTCGAACAGGCCCGCCGGACCCCGTTCGGTGAGCTGCCCGAAGATGGGGATGAGGACCGGGGTCAGCAGCCCGGTCACCACCGCGTACACAGCCCATCCACGCCAGCCAGGGGTGCGGGCGAAGCGCGCCGCCAGCACGAAGCAACCCACCATGAGGGCGGTGAAGGTGACGAAGGAGGCCAGCACGTGGACCTCCCCGTGGAGGGTGGGGGTGGGGTGGAACGCCCCCGGCGGGTACTCGCGCGTGGGATCCTGGGAGAAGATCCCGGCCGCCACCAGCCCGAGCCCGGTGAGGGCCCTGAGGGCGGGATGGGGCCACGCCACCGGGCCCGGCCGGAGCGTCCACCTCCATCCCAGCGCGGCCACGATCTGGGCCAGGCCGAGGGCCACGAAGTTGGCCTGCTGCAGCCAGCCGCCGGGGCCGAGGCTGAGGGCGCTCACCGGCTGCGTCCAGGGGTCGTAGCCAGGACGCGTCGCCCCCTCGACGAGGTAGACGGCGAGGAAGAGGAGGCTCCAGGCGGCGCCGATGGTCACCAGCGCCAGCGCCCGCGGGGTGGCATCGGCACCGAGCGAGCGGGGCTCGGTCCCGGACCGGGCCTGCGCCGGGGCGGCCGGCTCAGCCACCGGTCGGCCCCGGGCCGCATGCCCGCCCCGGCGCGTCCGGCGCCGCCCGCACCCCCGCCGGGCGCCGCCCGCAGCCAGGCTGGCGGCGGGACGACGTCGGCTGCGTCCTCGTGCCGCTCGGGCGCCCGCCACGGCCGGCGGCGGGAAGGCGACGCACCGGGCACGCGCCCGTCGCCCGCCCCACCCGCACCCGGCCCGGGGCGCGCCCGACCTCACCGCCGGCCGCCCCACGAGGCACACGAGGCGATCCGGCTCGCCTTCGCCGCCGCGCCCCAGCACCCGCCGCTCCGGTCGCCGGCGCCGTCGCCCGGTGGCGGACCGGCCGAATCGACGAGGCTGCCCGCCACACCGACGTGACGAAGTCGCGACCCGCCGGCCGACGCGCCCGGCTCTGGAATATATCCGTACATCCGTTCAATTACACGGGCATGGTCGATCACCACCATCACCCGGTGCACCGCGATCGGGTCGAGGCGGCGCGGGCGAGGGTCCTCTCCGCCGAGGAGGCGGGGCGGCTGGCGAGCCTGCTGGGCCTGCTCGCCGACCCGGTGCGAGCACGCCTGCTCGACGCGCTGAGCGCGGTGCCCGAGCTGTGCGTCGGCGATCTGGCCCTGGTGCTGAACGTGACCGAGGACGCGGTGAGCTACGGCCTGCGTCTCCTGCGCCTGGCCGGGCTGGTCACGTCCCGCAAGGAGGGTCGGATGGTCTTCTACCGGCTCGCGCCGGGCTTCCCCGAGCCGCTCTTCGAGCACTGCCTGCGGCTGCTCACCGCCCTGCCCCGAGCGCATGAGGAGGACGACCCGTGACCGCTCACGACGCCGCTCACGGCGGGCACGGCAGGCACCCTGGACACGGCGGGCACGACGATCACCTCGCACGCTTCCGCCGGCGGTTCTGGATCAGCCTGGCGCTGTCCGTCCCGACCGTGCTGCTCGACCCCATGTTCGGCCACCTGCTCGGCTACGCCGTGCCCCCACTGCCCGGCGTCGCCTGGGTCTCGCCGGTGCTGGGCACGGTCATCTTCCTCTACGCCGGGTGGCCGTTCCTGGCCGGCGCGGGGGGCGAATTCCGGTCGCGCCGGCCGGGGATGATGCTGCTGATCGCGATGGCGATCACGGTCGCCTTCGCCGCCTCCTGGGCGTCCACCTTGCAGGTGGTCACCGAGCGGCTCGACTTCTGGTGGGAGCTCGCGCTCCTGATCACGATCATGCTCCTCGGCCACTGGCTGGAGATGCGCTCACTGGGTGCGGCCACCGGGGCGCTGGACGCGATCGCCGCGCTGCTGCCCGACCGAGCGGAGCGGGTCGTCGGTGACGACGTGGTCGAGGTGCCGGTGGGCGAGCTGCGGGCGGGCGACGTGCTGCTGGTCCGCCCCGGGGCGCGGGTGCCGGCCGACGGTCGCGTCGTCGAGGGAGCGGCCGAGCTGGACGAGTCGATGATCACCGGCGAGTCGCGGCCGGTGGCGCGGCGCGTGGGCGACCGGGTGGTGGCCGGGACCGCGGCCACGGATGGCGCGCTGCGGGTCGAGGTGACGGCGCTGGGCGGCGACACCGTGCTGGCCGGGATCCAGCGCCTGGTGGCCGAAGCCCAGTCCTCGCGCTCGCGCGCCCAGGCCCTGGCCGATCGGGCGGCAGCGCTGCTGTTCTACTTCGCGGCCGGCGCCGGCCTGATCGCGCTGCTGGTCTGGGCACTGCTGGACCAGCCCGGCGCGGCGGTCGAGCGGGCGGTCACGGTGCTGGTCATCGCCTGCCCGCACGCGCTGGGGCTCGCGATCCCGCTGGTGATCGCGATCTCCACCGAGCTCTCGGCCCGGCAGGGGATCCTGGTCAAGGACCGGCTGGCGCTGGAGCGGATGCGCACCGTCGACGTGGTGCTGTTCGACAAGACCGGCACCCTCACTCGGGGCGCGCACGCGGTGACCGACGTCGCCGCCGCTCCCGGGTTCGAGGGGGGTGCCGACGCGCTGTTGCGACTGGCGGCGGCGGCAGAGGCGGACAGCGAGCATCCGCTGGCCCGGGCGATCGTGCGGGCGGCCGAGGCCAGGGGCGTGCGTGCCCGGCCCGCGGTGTCCGGCTTCCGCTCGATGGCCGGGCGAGGGATCGAGGCCGTGGTGGACGGCGCGCGGGTGGCGGTCGGCGGGCCGACCCTGCTCCGGGAGCTGGGCGCGGAGGTGCCGACCGAGCTGGCAGGGCGGGCCTCGGCGTGGAGCGCGCGGGGCGCGGTCGTGCTCCA
>DASRBU010000322.1:0-2312 GCA_035653475.1 Candidatus Dormiibacterota bacterium
CTGGTCCCGTAGAGGTGCAGGTCGTAGGGGACCTGGGCGAGGTAGTTGGCGAGCACGCAGATCCCTGCCGCGGTCAGTCCGCGACGGCTCGCCCCGGCCGCCGATGGACCCTTCCGAACGTCGCCGTGGGAAGACATCGAGCCCATCATCGCAGTCCGGCCGCGTGTTGATCGTGTCCTTACCCCTACCTCCCCGCGCGCCCGTTCGGCGATACCGGTGCCCGCCGGGACGACCCTGCTTCCATGACCGCGGGCCGGGTCGCGGGCCGACGCGGTGGAGCCTCGGTCGCCGCCGGCCGGGGCCACGACGACCGGGTTCCGGCCGGGTGGCTGATCGGGCTGCGCGCGGCCCCGGGACGCGCCGGCATCCGCGGGGCCGCGAGAGACCAGGGCGGTGATGAACGCGGCGCTGGCGTGGGCCTTCGACCTCCGCAGTCGTGCGGCGATGACGCTGCCCCTCCGGATCGCGGCCGCTTCCGGACGGCCCGCGCCTGGCCGCGCGCCGCTGCCCCACGCGCTCGCTCCTCCTGGTCACGGCGCCTCCGCCGAAGCCACGCAGCGGGGGAGCGGCCAGCCGGGCTCGGCGTCCGGTCAGAGGTCCAGCGCCGCCGGGTGGAGGCGGAGCGGGAAGGGGGTGTCCAGCGGCAACGGGCCGCCCCGCCTGGCCACCCCTCGGAGCGCGTACTCCCCGCCTCCCCCATCAGCTCCGGGGCGACCGTGCCCAGTTCGGCGTTGGCCCAGACCAGGGCCGCTCGGAGGTGTCGGCACTCCCCGGCCCCACAGCTGCAGAGGCCGAAGCCGTCCCGGGCCCTCACGACGCCTCCCGGTCACCGTTCATCACCCGGCCGACGCGCTGACCGAGAACTGGCACCGCATGGCCGAGGGCCGCGCACCGGTGCCGATCGAGCCCCTGCGGTAGGGTGGCCGCGTGGTCCTCAGGGTGGTAAGGGCTGAGCCCCTGCCCGGCTACCGGCTCAGGGTCGAGTTCAACGATGGGGTCGTTCGTGAGGTTGACCTGTCGGGTCAACTCTGGAGGGAGATGCTCGAGCCGCTTCGCGATCCGGAGTTCTTCCGGCAGGTGCGGGTGGATGAGGAATCCCGGAGTGTGATCTGGCCCAACGGGCTCGACCTCGACCCGGAGGTGCTCCATGGCGACGCCGAGCCGGCTCGCCCCACCCGGACGCCCGAGTGGGTCCCAGGGTGATCGATCTGCCGCCCAGGCCAGTCGAGGCCAGCACCACCGGCCGGCTTGCCAGCGTGCCGGAGTTGCCCCAAGCTCAGCGCGAGACCGGCCGGCTGGAGCCAAGCCCCAAGCGGCAGCGCGGTACGATGCCACCATGAGCCAGGAGCCGCGGACCTTGCGCCTCACCGCGGTCATCACGAAGGAAGGCGATTGGTACGTCGCCCAGTGCCTGGAGGTGGACGTCGCCAGCCAGGGCGAGACCATCGAGTTGGCGCTTGCCAACCTGCGCGAAGCCTTGGAGCTGTACTTCGAAGACCAGCCGGTACCTTCGATCGTGGAGCCGATCGTGGCACCTGTGGAGGTGGAAGTCCCGGCGTGAGCGGCCCCCTGCCTCGGGTCTCCGGGCAGGAGGTGGTGCAAGCCCTTGAGCGTGCCGGTTTCGTGGTCGTCGGCACCCGCGGGAGCCATCGCAAGCTCCGTCACGCCGAGCGTGCCCGGGTGGTCATCGTCCCGTTGCATCACGAGCTCGCCAGCGGCACCCTGCGCTCGATCCTCCGCCAGGCAGGGATGTCGGCCGAGGAGCTTCGAGCGCTGCTGTCGTGAGGATCGCCGGCCGGCTGATCCCGGTACCCGAGGGGATCATGGGGTGGCCCACCTACGACCCGGAACGCCTCAACCACGGTCGTCCCCCTGTTCCGGCCGGATGTGCCCGTCACCCTTGCTCCCGAGCCCCCACGCCTCTGGGGGGATCGGCGGCTCCACCCCCACGCATCGCATCGCCAGCTCCGTCGCCTCAAGCCGTAGAAAGGCCCTCACCTGCGCTCTCGCGGCGCCAATGGCCTGGTCGTGGCGCTTCGGTGTGGGGTCAGCGCGATAGGCGAAGAGGGCGACGTCATGTGCGGCTCTGGCCTGGCCGAGCTGGTCATGGTGCCGTTGCCATTCCTTCAGGAGCTGGTTGGCCTTGGTCACCGCCCCTCCTCGTCCTCCATCGGCACCGGCTCTGCCGGCCGGTAGCCCTGCGGCCCCATCATCGGGCAGAGGGGCTCTCCATCCAGATGCGACCAGCCCGGCCGCGGACCCCAGGCGGGCTGCCAGCTGGCCGGCGGTCGGCGCTGGACCGGCTCTCCGCA
>DASRBU010000323.1:0-2696 GCA_035653475.1 Candidatus Dormiibacterota bacterium
TGGCACCGCAGGTGCCGGTCCGGACCGAGGTCGAGGTCCACCGGCTGGAGGAAGCCATGTCGGCACTGGAGCGGCTGCGTCGGGGAGCGGTGCAGGGCGCGGCCGTGCTGGTGCCCTGAGAGCTTGTCACCCTCCGGCTCCGGGCCTACAGTTGGCCGGGGGAATCATGAAGCCCAGGCCCGAGGTCGAGGGCAGGTCACGGCTGGCTGGCACGGGGTCCGGCGCCAGGGTGGCGCTGGCGGCGGTCGCCCTGCTGGTGGCGGCCTGCTCCGGCCTTCCGGCGGCGGCCAGGGCCGTCGTCCCCCCGCCGGTCACCGCCCATCGTCTCGCGCCGGCCGAGCGGGTGGCAGCGGAGGCGCGTCGCTTCATGGCCGCGCTGCTCGCCGGCCAGTACGACCTCCAGTGGGCCGAGCTGGCCCCCGCCGCCCGAGCCCAGTGGCCATCCCAGCAGGCCCGCAGCCAGATGCTGGCGGTCAAGTTCGCGGCGGCGCGCCCCATCGGCTTCACGCTGGGCACCCCCACGCCCGGGGCGACCTGGGTCAGCCAGGAGGACCTGGCCGTGGTGGGCGGCCTCTGGCGCGTACCGGTGGGTCTCACCATGGCCAGCTCGCCGGCGCCGGCGGGCGTCGAGGCCGCCTACCGCAGCTCCGCGCTCTACCTGTCCGGCGGCCCCACGCCCCAGGTCGTGGGGGAAGGTCCGGCCAGCCTGGACGCCCCCATCATCCTCCCCGCCACCATCCCGGCGCGACGGCTTCAGGTGCCCATCCTCATGTACCACCGGGTGGCCCCGTACCCCTCGCCCTCCCGCTACCGCACCCGCTACGACTACCAGCTCGACTACGGGCTCACCGTGGACCCCCAGGAGTTCGCAGCCCAGGTCGGCTACCTCACCGCTCACGGCTACACCGCCATCTCGCTGACCCGGCTCGCCGACGCCCTGCTCTACGGCCTGCCCCTGCCCCTCCACCCGGTCGTGTTCACCTTCGACGACGGGCGCGCCAGCCCCTACACCTACGCCCTGCCGGTGCTGCGCCGGGTGGGCTACACGGCCGTCTTCTTCGTGCCCTCGGGGTTGGTGGGTTGGGACGATCCCGCCCGGCCCCAGCAGTACCTGACCGCCGACCAGCTCCATGAGCTGGCAGCCTCCGGGTTCTGGGTCGAGGACCATACGCTCAAGGACGACCGGCCGCTATGGGGGGTGCCCGAGGCGGTTCTGAGCCAGCTGGCGCTCGACACCCGACGAGCGCTGGAATCGATCACCGGGCAGCCCATCCAGTGGATCGCCTACACCGGCCAGTGGCCTTACCCCAGCGCCTCCCAGGCCGGGCCACAGGAGGTCGCACTCTTCTCCCGGCTCCAGTCCATGGGATACGTGGGCGGGGTGGTCGATGCCAGGCTCGACGCCACCACCGAGCTCTCCACCCAGCTCTGGCAGCTCCCTCGGGTCCGGGTGGGGCCCAACGAGTCGCTCTCCGAGTTCATCGCCCACCTGCCCTGAGCGACCACGAGGCCAGGCGGGCCTCGACCTCGGCCCGCTCCGGTGGGGCCGCCCCCGCCCGTTCGCAGGCCAGGGCCGCCGCCGCCGAGGCGAAGCGCATGGCCCGCTCGAGCCCGGGACGGTCGAGCGACCTCAGACCCTCCCGGCTCAACGCCCCCTGCTCGGCCAGGGCCACCAGCAGGCCCGCCCCGTAGACGTCCCCCGCCCCCACCGTGTCCACGACCCGGCAGGGTGCCGACGGGCACTCCAGGCGCAGATCATCCCGCACCAGGCGGCTGCCGGCGGCTCCCCGGGTGACCACGGTGCACACCCCGCCCCGGAGGTCTTCCCCCCACCCCTCCAGGTCGCGGACGCTGGCCCGGACCAGATCGGCCAGCCGGAGGCACTCGGCCACCGCCCGCCGGTAGCCGGCCCAGTCCCGAACCGCTTCCGGCCTCAGGTTCAGGTCGAAGGAGAGCAGGACACGGCCGGCGAGGCGGCGACAGAGCCAGAGGACCGCCTGCCGGCTGGGCCGGAGCACGATCCCCAGGGAGCCGAAGTGAAGGGCGGTCAGCCCGGCACGGAGTGCCGGCGCCAGGTCGGAGGGCCGGAGCGCCGCGGCGGCCGTGCCCTCCAGGCGCAGATCGTAGACCGGCTCCCCCGCCGCCATGGTGACGAAGGCCACCGCGCTCGGCTCCGAGCCCTCGACCACCAGGCCGGTGTGGACGCCGCTCCCGGCCAGGTGGTCGGCGAGCAGTCGGCCCAGCGGATCCCGGGAGAGCCGTCCGATGAACGCGGCCCTGCCCCCCAGGCGGGCCACGGCCAGGGCCAGGTTGTAGGGCGAACCGCCGGGATGGGCGCGAAAGCCCCGGAGGCGGCCGCCCTCGGTCACCGCGACCAGGTCGACCAGGCCCTCGCCCACGCTGCCGATCACCGGACCCTCACCAGGAGCGGCGGCCGGCGGCGTGATGCAGGGCCGAGTCGACGGTCATGGCGCCGTAGAGCAACCCGCCCGCGGGGAAGGTCAGCGCCCAGAGCGGGGACAGCCCGAAGAGGCGAACCGTCGGCAGGAAGAGCGCGGTCATCAGGGCCCAGGCGCCGGCGCCGAGCGGGACCAGCACCGTCCGGAGGGGGTCGCCGAGGACCAGGCCGGCCACGAGCACACCCGGCGGCACCGCGAAGAGCAGGAGCAATCCGGCCACGGTGACGGCCAGCAGCG
>DASRBU010000324.1:0-8594 GCA_035653475.1 Candidatus Dormiibacterota bacterium
ATCTGCCGGCGCTCTGGGCGCACCTGGCGTACCCGCTGCGCCTGCGCAAGCGTCTCCGCTCCACCAACCCGCTCGAGCGATCCCTCGAGGACCGTCAGTTGGCCGAGATGCGAGCTGCCCGGGCGGCCCAGATGCCGGAGAGGCTGACCGCCTAGGATGATGATCGCTGCGCGACTGTACCGTCACTTTTCCAGCAGCTGCCGAACGCGACCAGCGCTGGCCGGGCCGCCGAGAGGCCCGAGTGGGGGATCGAGCTGGACAAAGCCAGGGTGCGTGCCGCCATGCGAGCGGGGGCGGCTGCGGGATCTCGTCTGGCAGAACCCGGATGCCGCCGTCACCGTAAGGAAGTACGAACCGGGTGCTTGATCGATTGGTCAGTCCACATATAATAGCCCACAGTACGTATGCAACGGCGGGAGAGCGAGAGGAGGTGCGACGATGGGCGCAGCGGCCGCGAATGCGGGAGTCCAGGTGCCTCGCGGACAGCTGCTCCGGGTTGGGTTCGCGTCGGCAGCCGGATCCTGTCTGGAGTGGTACGACTTCTTCCTCTATGGCAACGCAGCGGCGCTCGTCTTCGCCAAGCTCTTCTTTCCGAAGTTCGATCCGGTGGTGGGGACTCTCCTGGCCTTCGCCACCTTCGGCGTCGGCTTCTTCGCCCGGCCCTTCGGAGGGCTGGTCTTCGGGCACTTCGGCGACCGCATGGGGCGGCGGACCGTGCTGGTGATTACACTCCTGCTCGTCGGTGGAGGCACCTTCCTGATCGGCGTCCTGCCAACCTATGCCACGATCGGCCTGGCGGCGCCGGCCCTGCTTGTCTTCCTGCGCCTGGTCCAGGGGTTCGGCGCCGGCGCTGAGTACAGCGGGGCGGTGATCTACGCGGTGGAGCACGCCCCGGCCGGGCGCCGCGGCTGGTTCGGCAGCTGGTCGCCGATGGGAGTGGCCGCTGGCCAGCTGATCGCGGCCGGCATCCTCGCCCTGCTAGCCATGCTACGGAGCGAACAGTTCCTGGCCTGGGGGTGGCGGATCCCCTTCCTGCTCAGCCTGGTGCTGGTCGCGATCGGCCTCTGGATCCGGCTGCGGCTGATGGAGACACCGGTGTTCGAGGCGGTGCGGGAGCGGCGAGCAGTACTGAAGACGCCGATCAGGGCGGCGATCGCCCAGCACCCGAAGAGCTTCCTGGTCGTACTCGGAGCGCGCATGGCGGAGAACGGCCTCGGCTACCTCTTCCCAACCTGGGGGCTAAGCTACCTTACCCTACAGCTTGGCTTCTCCAAGGCGATCGCACTCGACGCGGTGACGATTGCCACCGTCGCCGAGCTCGTCATGGTCCCGGTTTGGTCGGTGCTCTCCGACCGCGTCGGGCGACGGGCAGTCTATGGCGGGGCCGCCGCATTCTGCGTCGCATTCGCGTTCCCCTTTTTCCTGTTGCTAGGAACGAAGAGTACCCCGGTCGTGGTCTTCGCTATGGCGGTGGCTCTGGGCATCGGCGTGGCAGGCATGTTCGGCCCTCAGGCAGCGTTCTTCGCTGAACTCTTCGGCCCCCAGAGCCGGTACAGCGGATTCGCCTTTGCCCGAGAGTTGGGCTCGATCATCTCCGGCGGTCCCGCGCCCACCCTCGCCAGCCTGCTCGTGCTCTGGTTCGCCGGCGCACCCTGGGGCGTGGCGTGCTACATAGTTGTTCTGGCCGGGATCACGACCGCCGCCGTCTTCTGGGCTCCAGAGACGTACAAGGTGGACATCACCGCCGAGAGTCCGTACCAGACGTCGCCGCAGAGGGTGGCAGTGCGGCCGATCGTATCATGACGCTGGAGTCGAGAGCATGGGCGAGCGCAGGCCTTTCCAGATCATTCCGATTCGGCAGGTCGATGTCTATCGAGAGGTCCTTCGTCAGCTGGACGGGTTGGTCAGCAGTCTGCGTCCGGGTGAGCGACTCGGCTCGGAACGGGAACTGGCCGAGCAGCTGAACGTCAGCCGGGTGTCAGTACGGGAGGCGCTGCGGGCGCTGGAAAGCATGGGCAAGGTGGAGATCAGGCGCAACGCCGGCACCTACGTGCTCGATCCCAACGGCAGCCCCCCCATCGAGCCGCTGCGAATGGGCCTGCCCGTCGATGCCCGATACCTGCAGTGGCTGGCCGAGCTGCGGTCCGCGATCGAGACCAAGGTGGTGGAGCTGGTCGGCCGCCAGAAGGTGGACCTTACCCCGGTGTGGGCGCTGCTGCGCCAGGCCGGCGACGAGCTGGCCGCTCGGCCTGGCGAGGATGGCATGATGGACATGCGCTTCGAGGTGCTGCTGGCCCGGCTGGCGGGCAACCCACTTCTGATTCAGATGCAGCGAATGGTGCATCGCCTCTGGGTGGCAAGTTGGGCGGAGGCCGGGCTCTCGCCAGGGGACCGCCACCTCTTCCACGCCGAGCACGAGGGGATCCTGGAGGCGCTGGAGGCGGGTGATGTGGACAGGGCGATGGAGTTGATGCACGACCACGTGGACCGGCCCGTGGTCGAGCGCACGGAGGAGGACGCATCGAGATGACGGTGACGACGGCCGAGCGAGCCTCGGGGCGGAGCCGCACCAAGTGGCAGGACATGCTGATCGTGGACGCCGACGTGCACGTGCACGACACACCCCGGGCGCTCATCCCCTACTGTGACATGCCCTGGCGCGTATCGCTGGAGAACATAAAGGACGCGCACGAGAACTACCTGGACATCCCGGCCTTCTCGCCCGGCCATACTCAGTACCAGCCTTCCTGGCCCACCGGCCACGAGAGGGGTCGAACTGTCACCACCCCCGAGCAGATGCGAGCTGAGCTGGACCCGATCCACATCGACATTGCCGTCCTCTTCCCTGACAACCTGCTCAAGCTGCCTGTGCTTGCTCATCCCGAGTATGCGGCAGCCCTGGCTCGGGCCTACAATGCCTGGCTGGCGGAGGAGTGGTGCCGGCCGGGCATGGGGCTGCTGGGCTGCGTTTGCGCTTGCCCTCAGGAGCCCGAGGACGCCGCCAACGAGATCCGCAAGTATGCCGATCACCCAGGGATGGTGGGCGTCTTCCTCCCCTGTGCCGGTGTCGATCCTATGTGGGGCAACAAGAGGTACGAACCGATCTACGCGGCGGCGGAAGAGGCCGGCTTCCCGGTACTGCTTCACAGCGTGACCGTTGTCCATCCAGTCTTTCCCCACAACTCACATGGCTTTGCCACCGACATCGCGCGCCATACCACCTCCCACACCTTCGCGATCATGGCCAATCTGGTGGACATGGTCACAATGGGGGTCCAGGTCCGCCATCCGGCGCTCAAAATCGCGGCCGTCGAGGCGGGGATCTCCTGGGTGCCGTTCTTGATGATGCGCTTGGACAAGGAGTACTTGGAGAAGCGACGTGAGGTGCCCTGGTTGACGGAGCGGCCCAGCCGGTACATGAAGAGGTTCTTCTATGCCACTCAGCCGATCGAGGAACCTGAGCGGCTTCGCGACGTGGCCACAATGGTGTCTCTCTTCGATGGCGAGGACCAAGTGGTGTTCGCCTCGGACTGGCCCCACCATGACTTCGACCACCCCTCAAAGCTGAACCAGGTTCCGTTCCCCGATGAGGTGAAGCGGAAGATCTTCGCCGAGAACGCACTCCGCTTGTTCGGCATCGACGAGCAGGCCAGGCGAGTACGGAGATGATGCGGACAGTCGAGGAGCACGTAGTCGGCACCGTCGGTGAGTTCCCCGAGGGCACCCACCGTGTGGTCCGGGTGGGTGGCCGCGAGATCGGCGTGTTCAACATAGGCGGCCGCTTCTACGGGCTTCCCAACCTGTGCCCCCACCAGACCGGGCCGCTCTGTGAGTCCAAGCGCTGTCACGGTACCACCGTGGCGCGTCCGGAGACCGGCTGGCGGACCGAGTGGGGGATGGAGGGCGAGGTGATCTCCTGCCCCTGGCACGGGCTCGAGTACCACGTGCCTACCGGGCGCTGCCTCGCATTTCCCGAGATCAAGTTGCGGACCTACATGGTCGAGGTGCGGGACGGCCAGGTGGTGGTGAGACTGTGAGCCGGCCGTGGGGCAGGCTCATCGTCATCGAGGCTCCCGATGCCTACGTGGTCGTGCGAGAAGAGGACCCCGAGGACTGGCTCTGCCGGTTCGCGCGCACGCCAGGATTCCCAGCCCGTGAGTGGGCTGAGAACATGGCCGGGATCTACAACCGTCGCCTGGCTGAGGCGGAGCAGGGCTCCCAGCATGCGATCGACTGGCGAGATGCTGCCCGGTCGACAGAGACGCTGATCGACGGTACGAATCCGACACCTGACATTCGTAGGGGTCCCCTCGAAAACGCAAACGTCGGAATCGGCAGCACCTAATACTGCACCGTACTTGCCAGGCCTGCCGTCCCAGCAGGACGGATGTCCCCTCGACGGATGGGGTGACCACCCTCGACGACCTGGAGCGCTGGTGAGGCCTGCCTCGCCTTCCCCGCCCGCTCCGCCGACCGGTTCGCCCGACGGGAATCCCACCAGCAGGCGGCCGAGCACCGGCGGGGCCTGCTCGTCCCGGTGGAGCGCGAGAACGGCTGGCAGATAGCCGAGGCGGTGGGGGAGGCCACCCCGGACCGCCGACAGCGGCGGCTCTCCCGGGTCGGCTGAGAGGTCGATGCCGCCCGGGACCGCCGGCAGGCCTTCGGGTGCGAGACCTTCGGTGACCCGGAGGGGATCGGCGTCCTGGAGGAGAGCGGCTTCCTGCGCTCCGTCGCGGAAGGGGGAGACCGGGCTGGACCAGGACGAGGTCCGGCACTGGCCGAGCTGGTACCGCCACCTCACCCGGTCCCTGCTGGCCCCTGCCTGGCTGGCCTCGATCCCAAGCCAGGCCGAGGCGCAAGCAGGGGCGGTCCTTTCGGCCTGGCCAGGGGTGCCCGAGGTGCGCCGGCTGCTGGCGGTGGCGCTGCCCGCGCGCTGGAGCTTGGCCTGGTGTGGTCATGGTGGAGACGAGCCAAGCGCTGGCGGGCCCGGTGCAGCCGCTACCGGCGCGTTCCAAGGCCGGCACCAGAGCTCATGCGTCACAACGACGGTTGCAATCTTAGGAAGGCCGCAGGGGGTGCCGGCCGGCCGGATGGCAGGCGGGCGGGCGAGGCCCGGTGCAAGGTCGAGCGCCGCACGTCGGTCACCGGCTGGACGAGGACGCGGCGCAACCAGAGGCAACGCCCCGGATCTGCCGAGATCGGGCGCGGCACCCGAAGCGGGTGCCGCACGACGGGCCGTGGGTCCGGTCCAGCTGGACCACGAGCGCGTGCTGCGGGGCTGGACCAGGGCCAGCGGGCACCGGGGGCACACGTCGCTCCGGGAATGATCGGCGACACGTTCCGGGGTCGGCGCCGGTCGGTGCCCGGGACCCCTCAGGCGGCGAGCGCGGCGCCCGGTCCGACCCTGGCGGGCGTGGCCGCGTTCGAGAACCTCCGGAGGTCAGGGGTCGACACGACGGTGAGGCGGCCGGCACGGCCCGACCGCCGACCGAAAGGGGTCGGCGCGGCGTGGACCATGGTCCGCGCCGCGCCGGAACGGTCGTGCCGGGTGCGCCCGGGACGGGCGCCTACCTGGCCGCGGCGGTCGCCTCGGCGACCTCGCGCTCGGCCCTCTGGGTGGCACCTTCCAACTTCGCCGATCCCAGACCACGGATGGCCTCGAGTTGTTGGATCCCCTGCCCCATCAGCATGAACGTGGGACCCCACAAGCCGATGAAGATGCCCAGCCTCTCGGCGTGCGCCTGGTCCTTCTCGCTACGAATGCGCCAGGCAAGGATGCTCGCGGCGATCGAAGCGAACGAGGCCAGGTAGAAGACGTCGCTGGGCAGCCCCATCCGATGCAGCGCACGGAAAATCATCACCGCCTCCAAGCCCGATGCCATGCCATTAACTGACTTTAATGCTATCAAATTTCAGTTCATTTCGATGTTGGCTTCGGGACGGTGACGAGCGATGTGACTCGGGGGCCGGTCCGGGCCCGCGACAGCTGTCCTCGCCACCGCAGCGAAGCCGTGGTCGGCCTGCGGATCACACCCGAGCACGTGATCGTCCTCGGGCCCGAGGCGGAGCGCACCGGGTCGCCGCGGCGGAACCGGCGTCCTCGCCCGCGCTTGAACCGGGCTCGGGCTGGCCCTGGACGCGACCGTGGTCCGTGCCCTGGTGGTCCCGAGCGTGATGCGGCTCCTGGGCCAGGCCACCTGGTGGGTGCCCCGGCGTCCCCGGGCTCAGCGCTCGGCCGGGTCGGTGAGCGTGGCTCGGAACCGCCAGAGGCGGGAGCTGTTCCAGACCACCAAGGCCGAGGAGGCCGCCATCGCCGCCCCGGCGACGAGCGGGCTCAGGTGGCCCGAGGCCGCCAGGGGGATCGCCGCCAGGTTGTAGGCGAAGGCCCAGATCAGGTTGCCCTCCATGGTGCGTCGGGCCCGTCTGCCCAACCGAATGGCGTCGGGGACGGCGACGAGGTCGTCGCGGAGCAGGATCAGGTCCACCGACTCCACCGCCACGTCGGTGCCCGCCCCGATGGCCATTCCCAGGTCGGCGGCGGCCAGGGCCGGCCCGTCGTTCACCCCGTCGCCGACCATGGCCACGCACCGCCCCTGAGCCTGTAGGGCACGGATGCGGTCGAGCTTCTCCTCCGGAAGGGCGCCGGCGATCACCTCCCCGATCCCGACCTCGGCCGCGATGGCACGTGCCGTCGCCTCTTCGTCGCCGGTCAGGAGCACGCACCGGAGGCCGAGCCGTCGGAGCTCCCGGATCGCCGGAGCGGCCGAGGGCTTGACCACGTCGGCGATCGCGATCGCGCCGAGCGGCGCACCATCCCGCGCCACCAGCACCACCGTGTGACCCAGCGATTCCCAGGCGGCGCATCGCTCCAGCACGCTCGCCGGGATCTCCCCACCGTGTGAGGCGAGGAGCCGGGCTCCCCCGACCGGCAGCTGGTGCCCCTCGACCTCGCCCCGGGCGCCCAGCCCGGGCAGGGCCATGAACCCCACCACCGGCGGCAAGGCGCCCAGCTCCCGCTGGGCGGCCGCGGCGATCGCCCTCCCGATCGGATGATCCGACCGCTGCTCGACGGCGCCGGCCTCCCGGAGCAGCGTGCATCGGTCGGTCCCCGGCACCGGCTCCAGGGCGACGACCTCCATCCTGCCCCGGGTCACGGTGCCGGTCTTGTCCAGCACCACCGTGTCGATCCCGGTCGAGCGCTCCACGGCCTCGAGCCCCCTGAAGACGAGACCGAGCTGGGCCCCCCGTCCCGAAGCGGCCCGCAAGGCCATGGGCGTGGCCAGCCCCAGCGCGCACGGGCAGGCGACGATCGAGACGGCGAGCGCGGCGCTGAACCCGGCCTGGAGGGAGCCGGTCAGCGCCAGCCAGCCGACGAGGGTCAGGGCGGCGGCGAGCATCACCCCGGGGACGAAGACGGCCGAAACCCGGTTGGCCAGCCGCTGCGCCGCCGTCCTGCCCACCTGGGCCCGGGCGACCAGCTCGACCGTGCGCACGAGCTGGGTGTGCCGCCGACCGCGGTGGCGGTGACACCCAGCCGGCCGCTGACGTGGACATTGACCGTTCGTCGGGGAGCGGGTCCACCCGCCGTGCTCGGGACCTCGCCAGCCACACCCGACCGTCCGGTGTTCTCGACATGCAGCGGTGTTAGCGAAGGTGGTGGTCGCACCGGGGTTGTGGCCTGGGCCACCGAGGTTGTCCTGGACGCTGCCAGGTGGGTCGAAGAGACCTGCCGGCATGGCCATGGCCGCGGCCCCTCATCCCTGGGCGGCCTCGGGCGAAGCCTTGCAGGAGTGCCGGCCCCTCCTGTGCCCCGTGACCGTCTGCCGATGCCTCCCTGGCTGGCGCTCGGAGGCGCCCTGGCCCGCCGGGGTGTGCGTCCCGACACCAGGGAACGGTGAGGGAACGGTGGAGGTCGCCGAAGCCTCACGCGGCCGGCGACGAGGCGCCCAGGAGCGGACCCCGACCGCGGGTGGTGGCCGCTTCTGTGGAGCACGGGTGCGAGGCCACCGCTGGCCTCGCCCCCTCCGTCTCCGCGGGGACCTGCTCCGGGGCCGCCGTCACCAGCACGGCGGGCGTCTCCCTGCCAGGATCACGAGCGGCACCGCGACCCCGGTCGTGGCAGGGAGCCTCCCGAGGCCCGTCCGGGTGGCACTGCCGTCGCCCGTTGCGCCCGCATGCCCGCACGGAGCCGCGGCGGGAGTGGCCCGGCTCTCGCGCCGACGCAGCTGGGCTGCCTCCGGCGTCGTCAGCAGGGCCTCCGGCATCCCTACCGCATCTACCGAACGGCGGCCGTGATGGACGGGGCTGAAAGAAGTTATCTCGATATGAAAGGATGTTCTCTGCGAGACGGAGCGGCGCGGCAACTTGATCTTGCCTCGCCTGGGCTCAGTGAACGCGAGAAGGCTGCGAAAAGAATTTCGACTTCAAGTAATATGGACGGGTGAGCAGGAAGAGCGGAGCGGGGGCGGGATGAAGGCGGCGCCGTTCGAGTACTGTCCGGTGGGCAGCGTCGAGGAGGCGGTGGCGCTGCTGGCCGAGGACGAGGGGGCGAAGGTGCTGGCGGGGGGCCAGAGCCTGGTGCCGCTGATGGCCAT
>DASRBU010000325.1:0-6892 GCA_035653475.1 Candidatus Dormiibacterota bacterium
TGCCCAACGAGGGCTACATGAGGACGCTGGGCAAGCAGTACGGCTTCGAGGTGGTGGCGGTTCAGAACACCCAGCCCGGCCAGACCAACGACACCCCCCAGGTCCTGGCCCTGCTGGCGGCCCGGCCGCAGATCATCGTGCTGGGCATGACCCCGGGACCGGACACGACCACGGCCATCCGCGCCATCCGCAGTCAGGACCCGAGCATCCCCATCAGCGAGTGCTCCGGCTGCTGGCTGCCCAGCTTCATCGCCGCCACCGGAGGTCCGGCGATCATGCAGAACGTCTACCTGCTGGGATCGATCCAGCAACTGGTCGCCAGCCTGCCCGACACCCCGGAGAACCATCCCACGGTTCAGGACGCGAAGGCCTACCTGGCGGCCATGAAGGCATCGGGGTACACGTCGCCGGACGAGATCAACAGCGCCCTCATCGGCTGGGCGGCCGCCGAGGAGCTGACCCAGGCGATCCGAACCGCGCGCAGCACGGCGGAGACGGCCGTGCGCAACGCCCTCCAGCACCAGAAGCTGGACACGGTCGGCATCTTCTGGAGCCGGACCCCGCAGGACTACGCCCGTATCACCAAGGTGCAGGACGTGATGGCGGTGGTGGCCCCGGACGGCAACCTGCAGGTCTACCAGGCGGGATGAGACGCCGGACCCGCCGGCCGGGGCCTCCCGCCCGCCCGGGAGGCCCCTCCTCCGGGCGGGTTAGGATGGTGGCGCGCCCTCCTACCCTCCCACGCGATGAACGCCCTCAGATCCGCCGACCGTCCCCAACGGCCCCGGGCGCCGTTCCCACGACCGCCGCTGCGCCCGCTGGCCCTGGTGGCCCTGCCCCTCGGCCTCCTCCTCTGGCTCGGGCTGGTGCTGAGGCCGGCCCTGTGGCCCGGCGGCGGACCCGTCCTGACCCTGCGCCAGGCCGCCTACACGCTGGGCGTCGACACCGAGGGCAGGGCGCTCCTGGCCAGTCCGAGCGGGGTCGTCTACACCACCCTGCCCCTGGAGGTGGTGGGTCAGGGCGCGGGCCCCGTCCCCGGACGGGTCGTCCTCCGCCGGGAGCCGGGGGGCGACCGGGTGGTGGTGTATCGGGTCGACTGGGCCGGGAACCCGGTCGAGGAGGCGACGCTGGTCGCCTTTCCCCATTTCTTCACCGTGACCTTCACCGCCTCCGCCCGTGCCCTCGGGAACGCGGCGTCCCCGCTCTTCTTCAGCACCGGGGACCGGGGCATCGACCTCTCCACGATCCGGGCCGGCTGGTCGCCGCTCGAGCGCACCTCCGACCCCTGGCCGGCCGTGACCACCGTGGGCCGGGTCCCCCTCGCCCCGGCGCCCCTCGACCTGGAGCTGGAAGGGGAGGCGGGCTGGTTCGGCCTGGGCCTGGTCCAGGTCCCCGATGCCGACACCCTGGCCCTCGACGCCGACGGCTCGGTCGAGGTGGACTACCCTTTGGGCCTCCTCCGCCGGCTTCCCGACCAGGGCGCCGGCGGGATGTGGGAAGGTCGCCTGCGCTTCCCCTCCTTCGTCATCAGCTTCGGCCGGGACCCCCTCCGGGCGCTCGCCGCCTATCGCCGGGCACTGGTCACCCTGGGGACGGCGCCGGCCTCGCCGGTGCCCGCCTCGACCCCGGCCTGGTGGCGGCAGCCCATCGTCGACACCTGGGGTGAGCAGATGGCCGAGGGCGTGGAGCGCGACAGCCCCGCCTACACGGCACAGTGGGTGCGCCGGTTCGTGACCGAGGCCCGGCAACGGCTGGGCCTTTCCTCCTTCACGGTGGTGATCGACTCCTACTGGCAGGAGGCGATCGGGGACCCCGACCCCGACCCGGTTCGCTTCGGAGGCGAGGACGGCATGCGTCAGCTCATCGACTGGCTCCACGCCCAGGGGCTGCGGGTGATGCTGTGGTGGCCGCTCTGGGACTACCACCTCTCCGACGTCCCGCCCCCCGCCGACCAGGTGGAACGGGCCGTGCCCGCGGCCGCGGTCGATCCCACCAGCCCCGCCTTCCCGGCAGCGACGGCGGCGACCATGGCACGGCTCCTGGGCAGCGGCCCGGGCGAGCTCGACGCCGACGGTCTCAAGCTGGACTGGACCTACGACATCCCAGTGCACCTGGCCCGGCCGGCGCTGGGCTGGGGCGCGGCCGCCCTCCACCGCTACCTGGAGGTCCTCCACGCCGCCGCTCACCGCGTGCGCCCGGACGCCCTGATCGAGTCCAGCGCCGCCGCCCCTCAGTTCGCGGGCGTGACCGACGCCGTCCGGCTCTACGACGCCTGGCGGGAGTCGTCGTGGGACCGGCGGGCGGCGGTGGTCAGCGTCGCCGATCCCGGCCTCCCCATCGACGGCGACGGCTGGGCGGCGAGCCCGCTGGACATCGTCCCCCACACCGTGTCCTCGGCGGTCTACGGCATCCCCGCCTTCTACTTCGTGAGCCGATGGGCGGACGGTCGCCCCATCCCCGACCAGCTGCTTCGCCTCCTGGGCCGGGTGGCGGCGCTGGCGGCGCTGAAGGGTGAAGGGACGGCGACCCCACTTCCCGACGGCACCTGGCGCTATGACGCCGGGGGGACGACCACCGTCCAGAGCCTGGCCGACAACCAGGCCCTGGTCCTCTGGCGGCGGGAGGGCTGCGGGGCGGCTCGGTGCGGCACGCTGCTCAGCGCTCGGAGCGGGGAGCTGGCCGTGCCCGTGCCGGTGCCCGGCCGGGTCACCGCGGTCGGCCCCGGGGAGCGGCTCGACCTGGGCCGGACGGAGGCCGGGGTGGTGCAGGTCCGCCTTCGGGCCGGCGTTCCTTACCTCCTGCAGGTGAGCTGAGCCCGGCCGGGCGCCGGGGGACCGCCGCCTCCCTCGGGTCAGCGCAGGAAGAGCACCACCAGGAAGACCGCGAACAGGTAGAGCAGGTACAGGCTCACGTTGCCCGCCTGGAGGGAGCCAACGGCCTCGGAGACCGCTCTGGTCCACCTCACCAGCGGTCGGTAGAGATAGACCTCGACCGGCTCCACGAACCGGTGCGTGTACGTGATCGAGCGGACGAAGAACGGCGCCTGCTGGTAGTCGCCCTCGATGTCACGCGACGACCGGTAGACGGTGCCGAAGATGAACCGCAGGGGGTTGGTGAAGGCGGTGGCCGTGTACTGCATGGACGGCCGGTAGACCGGGATGGCGCCGGCCCAGACCCGCTTCTCCACCCGTCGGCCTCCTCCCGCCCCTGCCAGGCGGAGCAGGACGGCCACGATCCCGATCACCAGCGCCAGGACGCAGAAGATGTAGGTCGGGGCGATGCTGGCGAAGGCGGCCGAGGCGGGGACGACGACCAGGCCGTTGGCCGGGACCAGATGCTGCAGGAACGTCCCGCCCAGGGTCACCAGGGTCGGGAATCGGTCCGGGTGCACGAACAGCGGCGGCAGGACCGCGTCCAGCACGTCGCCGGCGTGGCTGACCTCGGCCGCCGCCGAGGCCGCGGCGCCGATGCCCAGGGGCGGCAGCAGGCCCAGGACCACCGCCGCCAGAGCCAGTAGGGCCATGCCCCCGGTCATCGAGCGCGGCGACTCGATCGCCGTCCCGGCCGCCGCCCCCCGTGGCACCCCCAGGAAGACACCCCCGAAGATCCGGATGAAGGTGGTCACGGCCAGGGCCAGGGTCAGGGCCAGCAGCGCCCCCGACGCGGCCAGGGCCATGCGCGCCGCCGGGTCATGGAGCAGATGGCTCTGCAGGAGCACCTGCAGCCCCAGCCATTCGCTCTGAAAGCCGTTGAGGGGGGGAACGCCGGCCAGACCCGCGGCGCCGACGAAGAAGGTCGCCCCGGTCCAGCGCATGCGTCGCCACAGCCCTCCGAGCGCGTCCAGGTCGCGGCTGCCGGTTGCGGCCTGAACGCTGCCCGCGCCCAGGAACAGCAGCCCCTTCAGGACCGCGTGGTTGAGCGCGTGCAGGCAGAGCGCGACCAGGGCCAGGGCCTCCAGCAGGGGCCGCCCCAGGCTCCGGAACACCAGCGCTGCGCCCACCATGGCCACCATGAAGCCCAGGTTCTCGACCGTGCTGAAGGCCAGGGCACGCTTGAGGTCGTGGGCGAGCAGCGAGAACAGCACCCCGTAGAACGCGGTCACCACCCCCAGGGCGAGGGCCAGGAGACCCCACCAGGCCGGCGGCGGTCCCAGCAGCACCAGCGTGGACAGGACCAGGCCGTAGAGGGCCATCTCGACCACCACCGCTGAGAGCAGCGCCGACACGTTGGAGGGGGCGGCGGGGTGGGCCTCCGGCAGCCACCCCTGCAGCGGCAGCAGACCGGCCTTGGCCCCGAAGCCGAACAGGAAGAGCACGAAGGCCCCGTTGCGGAGAGCGGGGTCCACCCCCCGGGCGGCGATGGCGGCGAAGTCGTGGCCGGGCGCGAACCCGCCGGTCAGAGCCAAGGCGACCGCCATGGCCACGAAGCCGATCTCGCTCAGGGCCAGCATCAGGAACGCCGCCTGCGGCGCCTCCGGGCGCTCGTACTCCAGCGCCACCAGGGCGTAGGTGAGCACCGACATCGCCTCCCAGGCGACGAGGAAGGTGAAGGCGTTGCCGGCCGCCATCAGCACGGCCAGGGCGGCGAAGGTGAGGCCGAGCAGGGTCGCCATCGCCGACTGGCGCCGGGGCCCGCCCACCTGGGGCGCGTAGCCCGAGCTGTAGATCGAGATGGCGGCGCCGACCAGACCGGTCAGGAGCCAGAACATCCCGCCCAGGGCGGTGGGACGGAGCTCGAAGCCACCCAGCGGGGTACCGGCCGGGAGCGACACGGCCTCGGATGGCGTGGTCAGGGCGAGGACGCCGGCCACGAACAGCGCTCCGCATCCCACCGCGCTCGCCGCCGAGGAGAGGTCGCGCAGCCAGGGCAGCGGCTCGGTGAGCGCCCCGGCCAGGGTGCTCAGACCGAAGCAGGCGAGGGCGGCCAGCAGCAGCTCGACGCTCATCGTCACTCCCCTCGCCGGACGGCACCCGCGGCGCCGGCGGCCCGCGGTCGCGCCCTCTCCCCCACCGGCGCGGCCGACCGGCGCTCCTCCGCCTTGCCCACCGCCAGCAGCAGGCCGTGCAGGAGCGCGAGCGGGGTCGGCGGGCAGCCGGGCACGTACACGTCCACGGGCAGGAGGCGGTCGAGTGGGCCGTGGGTCATGATCCCCCCGGTGAAGCAGCCGCCCCCGATCGCGCAGACGCCGGCCGCCACCACCAGCTTGGGCTCGGGTATGGCCTCGTAGGTCTCCCGGAGGGCCGGCTCCAGGTTCCGCGTCACCACGCCGGTGACCAGCAACGCGTCGGCGTGACGCGGGGTGGGGGTGAAGAACAGGCCCAGGCGGGCCAGGTCGTAGTGGGGCGAGGACAGCAGCTGGAGCTCCGACTCGCAACCGTTGCAGGAGCCGGCATCCAGGTGCCGGATGTGGAGGGAACGGCCGAAGACGCGCCAGGAGCGCTCGCGCAGCCGGTCGGCGGCCAGCTCCACGGCCTCCTCGACCGGCCTCCCGCCCTCCGACCAGGTCACGCGCCGCGACAGGCGGTCCCGCGTGCGCACCGCCACCCGGGGGTCGTGGACGGGCCGGAATGCCTCTGGGGCCAGCCGCGTGCAGCGCCCGCAGAGGATGCACTGTCCGAGGTCGAAGCGCAGACGCCCGTTCTTGAGGTTGCCCTCGGCCACCAGGGCCTCGGTGGGGCAGGCCTGGGCCACGGCCAGCGCGGTTGGGGGCGTCAGCCCACCGGGGTCCAGCTCCACCGCGCTGGGGGCGCGGCCGGCCTCCGGGTCCTCGCCGGCGGGGAAGATGGTGGTCCGGACGCCGGTACGCAATCCGCGCACGATCCACCTGGACATCAGCGATCCAGCTCCGCGTGAGAGAGCGCGAAGCTGGCCTCGATCACCGGGTAGTCGGTGAGGTTGTTGCCGCTGGCGCAGGCGTGCGCGTAGGGGTGCCAGTTCACGCAGGCCGGCGGCCGCGCCCGCCACCGTCGCACCCGGCCCTCGGCGTCCAGCTCGACGAAGTGCAGGGTCTCACCGCCCGGCGCCTCCGCCCAGCCCAGGGCCGAGCCGGGACCCAGGGCCGCGATCGGCGGGGCGGGCGAGATGGCCGGGGCTCGATCCAGCGCCTGTCGAACGATGCCCAGGGACTGCCCGATCTCGGCCAGCAGCACCCGCACGCGGGCCTCGGCGTCGCCCTGGTCGTCGCCGGGGACCTGGAACTCCATCTCCCCGTAGGCCGCGTAGGGGTGGTCGCGGCGCACGTCCCGGTCCACCCCGGTCGAACGTCCGATCGGGCCCACCAGGTGGTGATGGGCGGCGTACTCGGGTTCCAGCACGGCGGTGCCCTCCAACCGATCCATGAAGGTGGCGGTGTCCTCCAGGAGCCCGCCCAACCGTTCCGCCCGGCGCCCCCAGCCGGGCAACCGGCGGGCCAGCTCCGCCACGCCCTCCGCGGCCAGCGGCGTCGCCAGCCCGCCCGGGGCCAGCACGCCCCGCGAGTACCGGTGGCCGGTCAGCGCCGCGCAGACGCGCAGCACCTCCTCCTTGAGCATCGCGTACTGCGCCGCCGCCACCGAGAGGCCGGTGGCGTCCGCCACCCGGCCGACGGCCCCGAAGTGGTGGTGGAGGCGCTCCAGCTCGTTGAGCAAGGTCCGGGCCAGGCGCGCCTCCGGCGGCACTTCCACCCCGGCAGCGCGCTCCACCGCCTGCACGAAGGCGAGCCCGTTCGAGAGGGTGCTGGTGCCGGCCAGCCGCTCGGCCAGCGCCAGCGCTGCCTCCACCGGCCGGCCCTCGGCCAGCCGCTCCACCAGCCGCAGCTTGTAGCCCAGCCGCGGCCACACCGCCACCAGGTCCTCGCCCCCGGAGGTGAACAGGAACTCGGCCGACTCCTGGGGACCGCTGCGGACGGGGCCGA
>DASRBU010000326.1:0-10769 GCA_035653475.1 Candidatus Dormiibacterota bacterium
ATCTGCCGGCGCTCTGGGCGCACCTGGCGTACCCGCTGCGCCTGCGCAAGCGTCTCCGCTCCACCAACCCGCTCGAGCGATCCCTCGAGGACCGTCAGTTGGCCGAGATGCGAGCTGCCCGGGCGGCCCAGATGCCGGAGACGCTGACCGCCTAGGATGATGATCGCTGCGCGACTGTACCGTCACTTTTCCAGCAGCTGCCGAACGCGACCTCAGGATGCGGTGCACGGGGGCGAAGCTCGCGGGCCGCCAGGCCACCTTGCCCCCACCGATCTCTCGGTGCAGAAGCAGCACGCCGTGGTCGCGGCAGTACGCCACTACCTGCCGGGCCGAGCCGAGCTCATCGAACTTGACGAAGAGGAGCGCAATGGTCTCTCGTACCGTCTCGTCGGCGGTCATCACGATGCCTCCATCACGGTCGTGGTCGAATCCGACCGGGAGGTGGGTGCGCAGCTCGCCACGTCGAGCCGCCTCCCTGGCCGTCCAGGACCAAGGCCGGGCTCCGGAAGCAGTCGATCTGAGCCTCCTCGCCGGGAGGGTGCTCCATCACGTCCGCCACCTCCGGATGCCCGCGGCGGAGGCGGCGCACGTAGCGCTGCACGGTGAGGTAGCCACCCGCGTACCCCCGCTCCTCCACCAGGTCCTGCCAGATCCGCTGCGCGCTCAGCCCTTTTTGACCCGGTCGTTGACGAAGCGGTGTGCGCCTGCGCCATCGGGACCGGCCCCGAGGTGGGCAATTCGATCTCCCAGCCGGCGATCAGGTTTGGCCGGCTTTCAAGATCGAAGGAGCCGGCGATCGGGTTGGCCGGTTTTGCCTCCCGCAGACGCTGGTATCGGGCCACCGTCTCCCGCCGGCAGCCGACCTCCCGGCGATTCGCCACTGGCTCCAGCCCAGCTCCAGCAGGGCCTCGATCTTCTTGACGTCCGCCATCTGTAGGTAGTTCCCCAATCGCACCCCTCCGTTTTCGTGAGAGGGTGCCTATCCTGGCCCTACTCCGATGGCCGGTTTGAACCCGATCGGTCGTGGCCGCTTTTCCGTGATCGCTGACACAGGCTCACCTCCGAGTGGTTGGCGCGTCTCGGGGGATGAGCCTATTTCGCTTCGAAGCCCGTCGGTTCCGAGTTCGTGCTGCCAGCGGCTCGAGGACCATCCGCAGCGCACGCACTGCGGCCGGACTCAATACCGCCGGATTCTCGTTCCTTGCCTCCTCGAAAAGGCCCGTCCAGCTGGCGGGCAGGCAGCCCACGCTGCCGTCGGCGAGGGTGACGCGGAGGCGCAGCTCGCCCTGGATGTGCTGCCAGCCACGGACCTCCAGGTCCATCCTCGCCAGGCGGTGGTGCGGCCAGGTGACCCGCACCCACTCCGGCAGGGTTGCCAAAACGTGTGCAGTCTGCGGTGATATGGACCGACACCGGGAAATCGCACCTACTGGTCGGCCTCGACCACGCCGCCGTCGCCGTCACCGAGGGCGAAGCGTTCCGGGTGCGCGAGGCCAAGGCCTGCGGCGCCTGCCGCTCGCGGTCCGCCCGCGACGCGAGCCGCGCGAGGAGGCGCCGGCCGAGGACTGAATGGGCCCGCCGCCCACGCCATCAAGGTCATCGAGGGCTGGTGGCATGTGGCAACCAGGGCGGACTTTGAGTTGGCCATAACTGCGTCACCTCAAATGGCCATTGACAAGCCCGGCGACGGAATGGAAAAGGAGGTGATATCGACCAGGACCCGGTGCTATAGTTCCTTATCTGCTGAGGGATCTGTTCACTTTTCGTGATCAGAACTGCTCAGATCTCACGATCGCCTACAGGTTGGGGCGAGCCACCAATATTCACCAGGTCCTCGAGGCCCATACCGGATGCGGTCGTCGTCATCTCAACCGACCGGCCGCCCTCGCTTCGTACACCACGGTCCGTGGGTGCCAACCATCGCACCCGTCCCGGGCGCGCCTCCACCTCTGCCTGGCCCCCCGTAGCGCGGCCGGCCGATCGCGGCCAGGCGTTCCCCGTCCGCCAGCCCTCGCTCAGCACCTCAGCCATGGCCGCCTCCAGCTCGATGCTCCGCGCCACTCCCTTCCTTACGACAGCGTCCTCCCATCTCGATCATACATCTCCCTGCGCAGAAGGCTCGCCACCTTATCCAGCGTTCATCCGGACGCGACTGCACCGCCAAGGCACCTCGGGCTAACAAGAGGCCGATGGAACCCGGGGAACCGCACGTAGCAGCGCCTGCGTGTACGGGTGCTGCGGGTCTCGGACCACCTGATCGGTGGGGCCACACTCGACGATCCGGCCCGCTCGCATGACGGCAACCCGATCCGAGATCGCCTCCACCACCGCGATGTTATGAGAGATGAACAGATAGGTTAGGCCTTCCTCCCGGCGCAGCCAGACCAGCAGCTCCAAGATCTGGGCCTGAATGGACACATCGAGGGCTGAGGTGGGTTCGTCCAGGACCAGGAATCGAGCTCCGGTGGCAAGTGCTCGCGCCAGGGCCAACCGCTGCCGCTGACCGCCACTGAGCAAGCGCGGGTATGCGTCGAGATGTCGCCTCGACAGACCTACTCGCTCCAGCAGCCGCACCGCATGCTCCGTTTGCTCGGACCGTCGCAGGCCCCGCAGCCGCAGAGCCACTCCTAGCAATTGACGCACGGAGTACCTGGGATTCAACGAGGCGTAAGGATTCTGAAAAACGATCTGACAGCGACGTCGGAAGCGACGCCGCTCTCTGCCTCTCAGGCGTCCCACCTCCAGCCCATCGACGATCACTCGGCCGGCGTCGAGCGGCTCCAGGCCAACCAGGAGTCGGCCCAGAGTGGTCTTCCCAGAGCCGCTCTCTCCGACCAGTCCCAAGGTTTCGCCCGTGCCAATCGTCAGATCGACACCAGCCACGGCCGTCACCTGTCGGGGTGGTGTGCGGAGCAGCACTCTGGTCAGTCTGCTTGGGTCCTCCCGGTAGGTACGGGCGATGCCCTCAGCTACCACCAACGCCGGGCCACGGACGCTCATGTTGGCGGTCCCACCGGCTGTGGAGAGTGGCGTACCAGGAGGCAGCGCGCGCGGTGGCCGTCGGTCGCCTCATGCAGCTCGATATGAGCTGAGGTACACTCCTGCAATCGGTGCCGGCAGCGGGGCGCGAAGGCGCAACCGACTGCCAAGACCTCGT
Source organism: Candidatus Dormiibacterota bacterium (assembly GCA_035653475.1). Taxonomy (GTDB): domain Bacteria; phylum Chloroflexota; class Dormibacteria; order Dormibacterales; family Dormibacteraceae; genus CADDZO01. Next base: position 3,158 of record DASRBU010000326.1, read on the forward strand.
CCGGAGTCGGGATCTCCCCGGGGATGGGGCGCAGCTGTTGCCGTCTGCCCAGCATGGGCAGGCATGCGAGGAGGCCCTGGGTGTACGGGTGGGCAGGCCGGTGGACGATATTTGCCACCGATCCCTCCTCTACGATTTGCCCTGCGTACATGACTGCGATCCGGTCGCAGAACTGTGAGGCCAACGCCAGGTCGTGGGTGACCAGGACGATGCTGCATCCGCGTTGGCGGTTCACATCGCGTAGGAGCTCCATGATCTGGGCCTGGACACTGACGTCCAGGGCCGTGGTGGGCTCGTCGGCGAGCAGTAGCTGGGGCCCAGCGGCCAAGGCGGTCGCGATCAGAGCGCGCTGCTGCATCCCGCCGCTGAGCTGGTGTGGGAATCGGTCCATGCACCCCTCAGGGTCGGGCAACCCAACCTCGGTCAGCAGTTCGACGACCCGGTCGCGCACGGCCCGGCGGCCGCGAGCCAGCTTGTGAATGCACAGAGCCTCTCCGACCTGACGGCCGATCGTGAACGATGGGTTCAAGCAGTTCTGGGGGTCCTGAAAGATGATTGCCACTCGGCGCCCGCGAATCGCTGCCATCGCCCTCTGGGGAGCGCCGATCAGCTCCATGCCATCCAGCCGTACGCTGCCGGCCTGGACGGCCAGGCCGCGAGGGAGCAGGCCAAGCACGCTAAGCAGGGTAAGGCTCTTGCCGCATCCGCTCTCGCCAATCAGGCCCAGGATCTCGCCCGGCTCGACGACGAAACTCAGGCTTCGCAGGAGCAGTACCGGGCGGCCCCCCGCTGGGCCGACCACGGTCAGGTCCCGGACCTCAAGTCGGGGCCTCAACGAGGGATCCCAGGGTCGCGGAATCGTGGGTCCAGTAGCTCGTGCAGGCCTTCGCTGAGGAGGTTCAGCCCCAGCACCAGAACCACGATCGCCAGACCCGGAAACGTAGAGAGCCACCAGGCGCTCAACATGAAATTACGGCCGTCGTTGACCATGGCACCCCACTCCGGTGTTGGTGGCTGCACACCGAGGCCTAGGAAGCTCAGCGAGGCGGCCGCGATGATCAGGTAGCCGACGCGTAGGGTGGCGAGTACCAGTACGCCGTGGAAGATATTGGGAAGGATCTCCCAAGCCAAAATCCCTGCACCGGACCGGCCCAGGGCATGGGCCGCGTCCACATAAACCAGCTGTTTGTGGGCGAGCACCTGGCCGCGGACAAGCCGCATGAACTCGACCCAGGACTTGAGACTCAAGGCCAGGATCAGGTTCCAGAAGCCAGAGCCAAGTGCAGTGATGACCCCGATCGCGAAGATCAGCATCGGGAAGGCGAGCAGGAAGTCCGCCAGCCGACCTAGCAGGCCGTCCAGCCAGCCCTCCCACCAGCCGGCGACCATACCCAGCGCCGTCCCCACCCCGGCGGCTATGGCCGCTCCCGCCAGACCCAGGCCGAAGGACACCCGCGCCCCCCAGACCAGGCGTGAGAGCACATCCCGACCCAGGCCGTCCGTGCCTAGCAGGTAGTCGGCGGAGCCCCCCATCCAGACGGGCGGCAACAAGCGACGCGCCAGCTCGCCGTGAAGGGGGTCGTGCGGTGCGACCAGCGGTGCGAGCAGCGCGTCCAGTGCGAAGATGGCCACCACTACGGCACCGACGACGAGGGTGGGACCGGCACCCAAGCGGTCTTTGAGTCGCACCCCCATCAGAAAGACACCCTCGGATCCAGCTTCGTGTACGAGATATCGATGAGCAGGTTGATCACCGCAAAGGTCAGGGCGTAGAGGAGAACCACCCCCTGGACGACTGCGTAGTCACGGGCGAAGATCGATGACACTGCCAGCTGGCCCACTCCAGGCCAGCCAAATACCGTCTCGACGACCATGTTCCCACCCAGCAGGGTGCCGAGTTCGAGGCCGAAGACGGTGACGCTGGGGATCAGGGCGTTGCGGAGCGCGTGGCAGACGATCGCCCGGCGCCGGCTTGCCCCTTTGGCCAGCGCCAGCGCCACATACTCCTTGTCCAGCTCCTCGATCATCGAAGATCGTAGCACCCGGCTCAGGACCGCCAGCATCACCGAACCCATGGTGACCGCGGGCAAGATCAGGTGAGCGAGGGCCGAGGCCAGCGCGGTCAGGTCGAGATGGAGAATGGCATCGAGCACCAGGAAGCCGGTAGGACCCGCTGGCTCCGCCCCAGGGTCGGCCCTCCCGCCCACGGGCAGCCAGCGGAGGTGAACGGCAAACACCAGGATCAGAGCGATGCCGAGCCAGAAGCCCGGCATGGAGATGCCCAAATAGGAGCCGGCGCTGGCAAGCCGGTCGAACCAGGAGCCTCGCCAGACGGCCGCGGCCACCCCCAGCGGCGCCGCCACCCCGATCGCGAAGAAGGTCGCCGCGACGGCCAGTTCGGCCGTGGCAGGCAGGTGCTCAAGGATCACCTGGCTGGCCGGCCGATTGTACACGACCGACTCCCCTATGTCACCGTGCAGCAGGTCGCCCAGAAAGTTGACCAGCTGGAGCGGCACCGGCTGGTCGAGGTGGTAGGAGGCGCGCAGCGCCCGCAGCTGTTGCTGGCTCACCTGGCCAGAACCGCCCAAGATGCGGTCCACTGGATCGCCGGGCAGCCAACGCATGACCAGGAAAACGAAGATCGTTATAGCGAGCATCACCAACAGCGTCGAGAGTAGGCGCGAGCCGAGAGTGGTGATGCGCATCAGATCTAGGCCCCGTTCATCGAAACATGGACGAGGAGTTCCATGCCGTCGGGGCCTGGCTGCCAGCCTCGCAACCGGGCGCTGCCAGCCTCGATCGCTTTGGGCGCCCAACCGAACACCCAGGGCGCATCCTGATAGATGATCTGCTGCACCTTGGCGTAATCTGCGGCGGCCTTCGCGTGGTCGGTGGTGGTGGCGGCTGCCGCCAGCAGCGAATCAACCTGCGGGTTGCTGTAGTCAGCGAAGTTTCCGCGCTGTCCGCTGCCCAGGGTCGGGTTGAGGAGGTCGAACGGATGTCGGAAGGAGTTGCCCCACGACATGAGTGCCATCTGGCGCTGCCCTGCCAGGGTGGCCTGGCGCAGCGCCGTCACATCCCAGAGCCTCACCGTGGCCGTCACCCCGACCTTCTGAAGGTCCTGGGCTGCCGCTTCTGCGGCGTCCTGATAGGGGGCGGTGGTGTCGATGACCAGCGAGAAGCCGTTCGGGTATCCACCGGCCGCGAGCAGCCGTTTGGCCTCAGCTGGATCGTACGAGTAGGGCTTGAGCGAGGTGTCGTAGTAGGAGCTGAAGGGCGGCACCGGTCCGGTCATGCGGGCCGCCTGACCGTCGTAGATGTGGTTGACAATCGAATTGATATTGATCGCATGGTTCATAGCCTGCCGGATCTGGACCCTATCGAAGGGAGGCTTCGCAACGTTCATAGCGAACCAAACCGTGTTGGTATCCTGGTAGCTCTTGACTACTACCGCCGGGTTCGCCTTGAGCGACCTCACTTGGTCTGGAGTCACGCCCTGGACGATCTGGACGCTGCCGCTGGTCAATCCAGCTAGAGCTGAGGAGAGTTCGGGGATGACCTTGAAGACCACCCGGTCAAGCCGGGCCGGGCCGGGCACGCCCAACTGAGGGGGACCGCCCCAGTAGCCCGGGAATCGCTGCAGCACCGTCTCGTCGTCCAACTGGCCAGCCACGAACTCGAAGGGTCCGGTGCCCACTGGGTGGGCCGCGAAGGCCGTGCTTCCCTCGCCATTGATGAGCTTTGCCGGAACGATCTGGATGTGAGCCAAGCCAGCGAGCAGGATGTCGGCAGGGGACGGACTTTTGAGGGTGACGATCAGGCTGGACGGTCCCTCGACGGTGGCAGGGTCCATGGCCGGGAGCAGACTCTGGCGGAGCGAAGTCTTGCCATCGACCTGGTTGGGCTGGCTGACCCGGTCGAGCGTAAACTTGACATCGTCGGCGGTCAACAGCTGGCCGTTCTGGAACCTCACGTTGCGGCGCAAGGTAAACCGCCAGCGGGTAGCATCCAGCTGCTGATAGCTGCTGGCGAGGTCAGGGACGATGCGGCCGTTGGGCAGCCGCACGACCAGTTCGTCGAAGATGTTCGCCAGCACGGCCTCCGTGGGTCGAGAACGATACATGGCCGGGTCGTACGATTCCAGACTCGCTGGGAGCGCCACCACAATCGTGCCGCCTGACCTGGTCGGGGCGGCGCCAGCGCCGGAGCCGGTCTGGCCGCCGCCGCATCCGGTTAGGGTCAGCACGCTGGCCACTACGAATACGAAGGTGATCCAGGCTCTCTTCATCTTTCATCGCCCTCCATCGAGGCCACCGGAATCTGGACATCGAAGAGCGGTGGGTAGAGTTGGGACCCAAAGGGGTCCGGCTCGCCCGGCGTTCCGGCCGGCTGGCGTCGCCGGATCGTGAACTTGAAGGCCAGGCCCGGGTCGTAGAAGACCCAGGTCACGATCTGCTCCGGTTCAAGCCCGTAGAGCGCCGCCAGGCGTTCTCGACTGAGCGCGCCACTGGCCTTGGCCAGCCCGTAGGCCCGGTGATCCCGAAACAAAACGTCGAAGGTCACGTGGAGGACTCCTGCGTTCTTGCTCCGGACCGTGGAGGCGAGTTCAGCCAGAGGCACTACGGTCATCCGGCCATCTCCGCCACCGCTCGCACCTCCTCGAGCTCGATCGCGAACAGTTCCAGTGGGTCCTCGACTGGAACCAGGTGGTTCAGGGTCCAGATATAGCCAGGGCGCGCCGCGAGAACCTCGTCCGACCAGAACGACGCGTTCCCGGCTGTGCCCTTGACCACTGGAAGGCGGGCATAGAACAAACTCCGCGAACCCAGGGCGCAGATCTCGTTGGCCAAACCGGCGCTCTCCGCCAGGACCTCGACCACCACCGCCACTTCGTGTCCCGTGACGGCACTGGGCTCCAGATACCCCATGACGCCATTGCGACCGAAGACATGGAAAAAGAGCTGGTAACAGTGACGCTCACCAGGCGCCCCCAGCCGCTCTGTGACCTTGCCCCGCGCCCACTCGATAGCCTCGTCCAGGAAGCTCAGGGTGATCGGGTCGCGAATACCCATCACGGCGACCGCGCGGTCTCCCACCCAGCCTGCGCCCTCCACCTTGATAGCGTAGCTATTCGGCAGCCAGCGCATGCCCGTGACCTCGGTGGCCTTCTCGTCGAGCTGGCGGTACACGAGCTCGCGCATATCCAGGGTGCCCCCAGGGACATGTTCGAAGAAGGGATCGACGCGTTCGTACATCGCGTGGCCGGCCAATGAGAGCGGGGTGCAGCGCTGTTCGGGATGCATGGCCTCAACGACTACACGCTCCCGGCTGACCGAACCCAGCACTGACTCTTTGCCGGCGAAGGGCTCGGCGCAGAACGACGCGCACTCCAGAACCTTGCCCAGGTACCAGGCCAGGGCGGCAGGGATGCCCGCTAGCAGGGCAGGAGCTGCACACAGTGCGCTGTCGCAGGCGCGGCCCGCGATCACCACGTCGGCGCCCTGGCGGAGCGCCTCCATGATCGGCTCGGCGCCCATCACCGCTACTGCCCGGTTGGTGCGGGCAAGCAGCTCCGGGGTGGCGTCGGGTAGCCCTCCGAGTCCCACGATCGGCCGCCCATGCTCCAGCATGGCCGTCAGCCGGGCCGGAGTCAGCTCGGCGCGGATCGTCGCCATGGTGAAGGGCCCCAGACCGTGCTCGGCGGCGATCGACCGGATCATGCCCGCAAAGGCGGCAACCTGGGAATCGGTGCCGGTGTCGCCGGCCGAGCCCACGATCATGGGCACGCCGAGATCCCGAGCCCCCAGGAGCATGCGCTCCAGGTCATGTCGCTGCCAGGCGCTTGGGCTGTGGGAGCGGTCGGAGCCAAGCGGATAGGGGCCGATATCACAGCTGCCGGAGTCGGCGACCAGATAGTCGGGGCATCGCCCAAGCCCGATCTCGAAACTCGGGCTCTCGAAGGGAGTGAAGCCCAAATGGCCGGTCGGAACTAGAAAGGTAGGCATTGGTAACTACCAGATACTACAGGTACCTCAGGAGCTTGTCAAGCCCGGTATGCTCAAGACATGCCGACCGTGCGCCTAGAGGGACCTCAGCCGGGATACGAGATCCTGTTCTCGGAGATCTACGAGAAGATCCGGAGCGGCGAGTGGAGTCCTGACGCTCGGCTGCCGAGCGAGCGCGAGCTGTGCGCGCGCTACGGGGTCAGCCGCACCATGGTCCGGCAGGCGCTGCTCAAGGCTGAGCAGCATGGGCTGCTCGTGCGTACGCCGGGGCGTGGCACCTTCGTGGCCAAGCCCCATATCCGCCAAGAGTTGGGCTCCATGCAGAGCTTCAGCTCGACCCTGGAACAGCATGCGCTGAAGCCGGGACGCCGGATCCTGTCCTGCGCCTGGCGGGCAGCCAGCGACCACGTGGCACACTGCTTAGAGGTCGCTCCCGGATCGGCGGTGCTGACCGTGGAGAGCCTTGGTTTGGCCGACGGCCGGCCGATGGCGTTCTACCGCTCGTCACTGGGGCCGGTGGTGGCCGAGCTGGTTGAGGCTGCCTTGAAGGCCGACCAGAACGCCGGGGCCGAGACCACCTATGAGCTGGCAGCGCGGGGACTCCACGAGCAGCGGCTGGTCGCCGAGCAGACTTTCGAAGTCGCTCGGGTGGACGCCACCGCGGCGATGCTCCTGCAGGCTCGGCTCGGGTTCCCAGCTTTCCGTGTTGAGACCGTGTTCCGGGCTGCGAGCGGCGCCCCGATCGAACACCGGGTTGCCCTCTATCCCGGCGACCGGTATTCGTTCCACATCGTGAGGGAGCTCCAGATCTCAGATGCATGATCGTGGCTGGATCGGATCCCCTGAGCAGGTAGGAGATGGACCACCTCCTCGGTACGCCGCAAGCTGGGGTCACGCTGGCGCTGCCGTGGCCGTACCCGACCCGGCCGTATCTACACGGATGCCGAGGGGCATCGCAGGTGGCATTTGTCAGGGCCGCGCTCATCTGGCGCATGGTGGTCCCGTAGCATTCAAATGACTATTCATATTCATAAAGACACGATTTTGGCCGGGTCAAAGCGCTCAGTGCCCGAATGGGATTACCCCGGTACGCCGGACCTCCAAGATCGGGGGCTGTAGCCGCGGGAGGATGTTCACCAGGTGGAGCGGACGATGCCGCAGCGACGGCACCGGAGGGCGGTCACGGACAGCTTCAAGGCGGAGGTGGTGGAGCTCTGCCGGAAGGGGGACCGGTCGGTCCCCGAGGTGGCGCGTGAGCTCGACCTGACCGAGACGGCGGGCCGGCGGTGGGTGCAGCAGGCGGAGATCGACGCCGGTCAGCGGCCGGGTCTGACCAGCAGCGCGCACGAGGAGCTGGTGGGCGGCGCGAGGAGCGTGACCTCCTGAAGCGGGCGACGGCGTTCTTCGCCAGGGAGGCCCGGTGAACAGGTGGCCGTTCATCGAGGCGGAGGAGGTTGGGCAGCGCAGCGTCAACCGGGCGTGCGCGGTCACGAAGGTCTCCCGGGCCGCCGACTCCGAGTGGCGCCGGCAGCAGCCGTCCCGGCGAGCCCAGGAGGACCGGCAGCGGTCCGAGAAGGTCCAGGCCAGCTTCGAGGGTTCCCGGCGGA
>DASRBU010000327.1:0-3396 GCA_035653475.1 Candidatus Dormiibacterota bacterium
CCCGTGCAGACGCGCCGCTCTCATCTTTCTCGACCTCTCGACCTCTGCGAGTTCTCGACCTCTCTCACCTCATCTTGGACCGGGGCCATCGGTCGCGGCGGTGGCGAAGGAGGGAGGGCACGCGGGCCTCGGCATCGCGCGGTGCCGGCTCGGAGGCCGGGCCACCGGCCCCGACCGAGGCAGGAGGGCCACCGCTCCGGCCGCGGGCGGCGTTCGGCGACGGCGCGCGCCCTGGCCGTCGACGCCGCCCCAGAGGTGCAGCTCCCCCAGGCTGTCGTCCAGGCAGGCCTGGTCGTACCGCTCGCCCGCGGCCAGGTGGGCGAGCACGTCCTTCACCCTCCCGCCCCCGCAGTTGCCGGCCGCGTCCCAGCCCGGCCGAGGCGACCGGGGTGCCGGCGCAGCCTCACCGCCCCGGCGTCGTAGCGGGAAAGGGATCGACCGAGCGGACGTCCTCGAGCCGCGTCCGAAGCCCCCGAGCCGACGCCGGCCGGCGCCGTCACCGGCGAGGCTCGCGGAGCCCGCGCCCCCGCCCGGGCGCGGCCCCCAGGCGGCCAGGACAGGAAAGGTATGAGCTAATTGGCTAAAGTTTGATCACGACCGTTCCCGATGGCGCCGTCTTCCAGGCCCTGGCCAGCGCCACCCGGCGTCAGATCCTCCGGGAGCTGAAGGCGGGGGAACCGGCTGCTGGCGAGATCGCGGAGCGGTTCCCGATCTGGGCGCCCTCCATCTCCCGCCACCTCGCCGTCCTGCGGACCGCGGGCCCCGTGGTCGAGCGGCGGGAGGGCAACCGTGTCCTCTACCGGCTCCAGGAGCGGCGCCTGCTCTCGGCGCTGCGCGACGTCCTGTCCGCCGTCTGCCCGGCCCAGGCCATCATCGTCCGGCAGGAGCGCCGGCGGCGAGGGAGGGCCTGACCGCCGTGCGAGCGGCCATCACCGGGGCCTTCAGCTACACCGGGCGCCACGTCGCCGAGCGCCTGCTCGCGGCCGGCCACTCCGTCCTCACCCTCACCAACCACCCCCGCGGTGACGCCATCGCCGGCCACCCGGTGGAGGTCCACCCCCTCGACTTCTCCGACCCCGACCGCCTGCGCCGGGCGCTGGAGGGGATCGACGTGCTCTTCAATACCTACTGGGTCCGCTTCGAGCGCGGCGACGTCACCTTCGAGCGGGCGGTGCGCAACAGCGGTACGCTGATCGAGGCCGCCCGAGCGGCCGGGGTCCGCCGCATCGTCCACGTCAGCATCGCCAACCCCTCGGCCGACTCGCCGAGCCCGTACTACCGGGGCAAGGCCAGGGTCGAGGAGCTGGTGCGGGCCTCCGGGGTCCCGTACTCGATCGTGCGCCCCACCGTGATCTACGGACGGGGCGACGTGCTCGTCAACAACATCGCCTGGATCCTGCGCCACAGCCCGGTGTTCGGCATGCCCGGCGATGGGCGCTACGGCGTTCAGCCGGTCTTCATCGACGACTACGCCCGGTTGCTGGTCGAGGTGGGCACCGCGGCCGACAGTTGTCTCGAGCTGGACGCGGTCGGTCCCGACGTCTTCGAGTTCCGGGAGCTGGTCCGGACCATCCAGCGCGCCCTGGGCACCCGGTGCCTCCTGGTGGGCCTGCCCCCTGCGCTCGCCCTCGCCGGCGCCCGCCTGGTGGGTCTCCTGGTCGGGGACGTGGTGCTCACCGACAGCGAGGTCCACGAGCTGATGGCCGGCGTGCTCGTCTCGCGGGGGCCCGCCACCTGCCCGACCTCGTTCTCCACCTGGCTCCGGGACGAGGCCCCGACCCTCGGCCGCCGGTGGGCCTCGGAGCTGGAGCGGCACTTCCGCTGAGAGGCGGCCCCTTCGGGCGTCGAGCGCCCACGTCCGTCAGCGCGTCGCCGGCTCCAGCCCCCGCAGCGCCTCCAGGGTCAGCTCCAGGTGGCGCCGGACGGCCTCCCCGCCCTGGATCACGCAGCCGTGCCCGGGGGCGATCACCTCCACCTCGTGCTCGGCGAAGATCGCCTCCAGGCGCCGCCGGATGGGCTCGGTGTCCGCGTCCGCCAGCCACTCGTACTTGGCCCGCAGGTGCTCGGCCACCTCGGCCGCGGTGGGCACGGGCTCGGCCGCGGTCACCACCGGGGGCTGCTCCGGGCTCGAACGCGCCAGGTGGCCGAAGAAGTCGGAGCTGAACAGCACCTTCGCCTCCGGCTGGTAGAGCCAGGAGGTGGCAATCACCCGCGCCGCCGGCTGGACGGGCTCGAACTCGCGCTCGCCGCAGGCGAAGCGACGTCCCCAGGGCAGGCGCTCCACCGAGGTGCCGGCGGCCTCGAACTCCCGCCAGCGGTGGGTGAGCATGCGCAGCTGGTCGGTGTGGGTGGCGTTCAGCACCCGGTGCACAGGGAGGGCTTCGAGCAGGGCCAGGGTGTTGCCGGTCGAGTCCGGCTCCACCATGCGCGAGAGCCAGACGCCCAGCCGCCGGTCCCCCAGGGCCGCGTGCAGCTCCTCCAGGACGGCGCGACGGTGCGCGGGCAGGCCGGTGTCGTAGAGCAGCGCCTCCCGGCCGCAGTCCACCAGGTAGATGGAGGCCGGCTCCCAGCCCCGGCGGTCGGCGGGGACCCAGCTGACCTGGCCGTCCAGCTCCACCCAGTTGACGATGGCGTGGACGCCCGGCGCGACCTCGATCACCGGAACAGCGTCCCCGCGTGGGCCTCGATCAGGCCCTGCTTCATGATCGGGATCATGAGCTCGGGCCGGGTGACGACGCTGCCGTGGGCGGGGCAGAGGATCTCCACCGGCCACTCCTCGAAGAGCCGGTCCAGGCGCCCGAAGTACCGCCGGGGATCGACGTAGGGCGCCCAGGAGAGGGCGTTGTAGGTGATCCAGGCGGTGTGGTCGACGCTCGGCTCCTCGGGCAGCTCCTCGGCGGTGAGACCGCACTGGCCGGCCTCGTGGGCGTGCGAGTAGCCGAAGCCGTCCGAGACGAAGAGCGCCTTGCCGCCGGTGTCGTACGCCCAGAGCGTGTTGGGCAGGTCCCGAATGGCGGCCTCGAGCAGCACCAGCGCCCGACCCCCCAGCTCGATCCGGTCTCCACGTCCCCGGTGCTCGAACCGGTGTCGGTGCTCGGGCAGGTAGAGATGGTAGTTGCGCAGGTCGCCCACCACCCGGAGCCCGGGGTGCTCCTGCAGCAGCCAGGGCAGGTTGCCCATGTGCGGCAGCTCGGGATGGGTGGGGAAGACGTAGTCGAGCGGGCGACCGCCCAGCGCCCGGGCCAGCTGGGCCCGCACCACCGGCCAGCCGCTGGGCGCCCCGGTGTCGATCAGGGCCGTGCGCTCCGCTCCCCGAACCAGGAAGGCGTTCCAGGGCGAGTGGATGATCTTGCCCTGGAAGCCGATCTCGCCGCAGGTCCCGAGCCAGAAGAGGCC